>CALKJD010000018.1 GCA_937995755.1 uncultured Saprospiraceae bacterium
TCTTGTACAGCGGCCTTTCCTTCGGCTTCATGGTCGTGCGCATGATCATGTCCATCATGTACATCGTGTGTGCCATGAGCATCCATATGTTTTACGATCACATCATTCGCATCTTCTTCATAATTACCATCTGATACTTCAGGAGCGTTCTCGATATCTTCCGAATCAATAATTACACCTCTTCCTAACAGTTTTTGTTTCTCTTCTTTCTCTAATTTTATTCTCGCTAATGCATCATCAATTGTCTCTCCAGGAAGCACTTCTATCTGTTGCTCGTCAGCTTCACCTGATAATATTTCTTGCTCTAAGCGGGCTTCTGTTTTCATCTGAAATAAAGACTTCTCTCTGCTTTCAGCAAACATACCTGTAATCTTTAATTCCGTACGTCTATTGGCTGCATGCTCTTTTTCAGAACAATAGACCCCATTTTTACATTTATTGGCAATCTGAGTTTCACCATATCCACGATAAGTAATACTTCCATCTTTTACATTACCCGTATTTTTGAGATAATCTACGGCTGATTTCGCTCTCTTTTGAGAAAGCTCCATATTATAATCATCCTTACCTCTACTGTCTGTATGAGACCCCAGCTCTATCGTTAGTCTAGGATTGTCTTTCATAAGCTGAATGATGGTATTGAGTTGCTTTTCTGCCTGAGGCTTGATATCCCATTTGGCTAGATCATAATAGATATTCTCTATTTCCATCTTCTTCCCAGTAAATATCTTCTCCAATTCTACATTAGCTAATAGTAGCCCATTCTCATTGCCCTCGGTCATCGTCTCTGATACTCCAGGTCTTACGCTACCGATCCCTTCAAAACATAGAATACATCCCTTTACATTGACGAATGCTTCCATACGCTTGGCTAAGTATCCCTTTTTACGAATAAGGATAGTGTAATGATTGCCTTTTTCGAGATTGACTCTAAACTCTGGATGTTCGTAATCATTCAAGGCGAGTACCTCCTTTTGCGTGGTATTATTGTAGACTTCTACCCTAGTTCCTCTAATGGCATCTACAGGAGTTTCAGAATCGTCTCTCTTTTCTGCCATAGTGATCTCAAATATGTATCCTGGCTCTCTTTTCAATTCAAATTGAAGAAAGTTCTTTTGGTCTACTGCTGGATTAAGGTCCATAGACTTAGGTTGAAACATATCCTTAATCACCTTTACCTCAAGCGCTTCACCTGCTCGTGCTTCGAATGTAAAAAAGCCATCTTCATTGGTATATACTTGGGCTATCTGAGCACTTGTAGATTTATTGATCGCTGTGACTTGCACTACATTGAGATATCCACGGTTACCACTCTCGTATACGTAGCCTTCTACTGTAGTTGTCTCTTGCGCCAGAGCAGCTCCGGACATGATACACATGATGCTGAAAACAAATACTTTAATGATGCTTTTCATAGCTAATTCCAATGTTTATTTCTTAAAAGTCTAATTACCTTTATTAAATGTTACTCTATCTGAGCAAACAAAATTTCGATGCAAGGTACTACAATTACATCTTATACCATATCTTCCACAAATCGATTAATCGCCAATACATATCCCATATGTATACCCTCATGAAATAGATTAAACTCTATGGCATCTTCAACGGTAGCTAGTTGAAACCCAGTCTTAGTACTGAATCCCTTATATGCTCCAAAGTAACCAGATTCATAATCATCTTTACATTGCTCTGCAGATGATACCAATATAGCTTTTATCATATCTACATCCTCTTGCGTATATAGTCGTTCTGGTTTAGTACCATTACGATAACCCTTGACTATATCTTTATGTAATCGCCACTGACTATCTGATAGACTATAGACGAGCAACTGCATCGTAGCGGCACAGTGGGCTATATTCCAAAATATATTATTGTTGAATCCTGCAGGAATGTGGTTTAACTGCTCCAAAGAATAACTGTCCAGAAACTTAACGAAAGTACGTCTAGTGGCTATCGTAGCCGAAAATGGTAATGCCATGAAATTTATATTGATTAAAGTGAAACGGAATTAACTCACCTGAGGTTCCTTATTGATGATACTTAAGTACTCCGCTACACTCTTGTCTAAAAGCACTATAGTAGCTTCTACTTGTTCTACTACTTTAGCATGAATACTATCATAGTATTTAGATTTATTGAGGTTGACTCTTGTTATAGATTGTTGTAATATCTGATCCATAAACTCTCTAAACTGAGTTTTCGCTGTCTCTACGCCGTACTTATTAATAGCAAGTTGCAATCTATTGCCATTGATCGTCTGCATATCTTCTACCAAATCTTCAACATCATCATTAACTTCTGTAATGAGATCAAAGCATCTCCAATCTGCTAGAGAATAGTATCGACCGATCTTAGGCGCATGATTATATATTAGTCTCCGAAGAAGTTTCACATCACATGATTTATAAAAATAGAAATACTCCATACTTAATCTAAGTAAGTCTTTCTTAGATCTTAGTTGAATTTCATGTCGCTGATACTTATATATATGTGATGAGTATTGATCGTATTCTGAAGATGGTACTCCAAGATTCGATAGCGACTGATGGATATGATTCCAATACAACTTCAACTCTGAATCATCTAGAACCCAATTGGATTCTAGGTATTCGTCTAAGAAATAAATGTCTTGCTGCAATCTGATAAGATTAGCTTCTAATCTATCTTTTTTGATTGCGGACAACTCACCTAACTCATAGAGATGATCAAAATCTCTATAAGCGAACAATGTCTTAATCTTAGCTGTCAAAACCTCCATATCCATAATACCCTAAAAGTAATAATATAGTCCAATATCGATGGTATACTCGACGATCATTAATCGCTTTTATTATCAAAGAGCCCAAAGACAACAATCAGGGAGACTCTTGAATACTGTGCGTCTATAAAAACAAAGGATGTTTATCCCAATATGCTAGAACATATATAGACTTATAGCTATTTAAGTATTATAAATCCTTACTTTTGCACTCAATATTATAAACGATATGGCATCCGATCCAGCGCAATACAAAACAGTAACACCTTACGAAGAATCTTCAGACAAGAAGGCACAAGTAACTAAGATGTTTGATAAGATTGCTCCTTATTACGACTACCTCAACAGACTACTTACTGTAGGTATTGACACTATATGGAGATCAAAGGCAATCAAGGTAATGTCGAAAGGCAATCCAAAGCTAATATTAGATATCGCTACGGGTACGGCAGATCTAGCTATCGAAGCTGCCAAAAAGCTTAATCCAGATCATGTCACAGGTATGGATATATCCAAAGAGATGCTGGCTATTGGGAGTAAGAAGATAATTAAGAAAAACCTAAGTGATAAAATCACACTGGAACTTGGTGACTCAGAAGCTTTAAAATATGCTGACAACAGCTATGATGTAGTGAGTAGTGCCTTTGGAGTTCGTAATTTTCAGAATCTTAAGCAGGGTTTGACTGAGATGCATAGAGTTTTGAAGCCAGGAGGTCAAATCGTAGTTTTAGAATTTTCTAGACCTAAGGCTTTCCCAATTAAGCAGGCTTTCAACTTATATTTCAAGAATATTTTGCCTTTTATCGGAAAGATTAAGTCTAAAGATGACAAGGCTTATAAGTATTTGTACGAATCTGTACAAGTTTTTCCAGATTACAACCGTTTTACTGACATATTGGATCAGATTGGCTTTAAAGAGTCAAAGTGGTCGTCACTAAGTTTTGGTATATGCACCATTTATTCCGCTACAAAGTAGCATTAGTTATATTTTGCTCTTTCTTTTTCATGTCCAACGAAGGTGTTGCGCAATTTGGAAGAGGTACAGACAATTACAATTTTCGAGACTTTCAAAAGAAGTCCTACTACTTTGGTATGACGTTGGGCCTCAATAGCTCAGGATATAGATTGAATCAGTCTTCGTTTTTCATTAATAATGATAGCATTAACATCTCTGAAGCAGAATCAGGCGGAGGTTTTGTACTCAATGGCATAATCAATTTAAAACTGGGTGATTATTTCGATTTCAGAGCATTACCTGGATTCGCATTCTCTAATCGTAGTTTTCAATTTACATATAAAGAATCCGAAAGCGTTAAAACTAGAAGTGTAGAATCTGTATTCTTCGAAGTACCATTTCTGATCAGATTTAAATCTGCTCCCTATAAGGATAAGAGGGCATTCATGGTAGCTGGAATGAAGTATAGCTATGATGTCCAGTCTAATTCTAAAACAAGAGATGCTAAGACGCTCATTAAAATTTCGCCTCACGACTTTCAAATGGAAGTCGGCGTGGGAATGCAATTTTTCTATCCATACTTCATCTTCTCTCCAGAAATCAAATACTCTAGAGGAGTTGGGAACATCCTAATTTACGATGACCAACTTAATGAATCTAAAGTACTAGAAAACGTTGTCTCTCAAGTGATTACACTCAGCTTCCACTTCGAAGGGTAAGTTTGTGTTTTCTCAAAAAGAAAACACAAACAACGAAACACGACATTTCCGTGTTTCGAAATAGTAATTAGCATCTTTCAGCGAAACACTACATTTCCGTGTTTCGCTATAGTAATTAGCATCTTTAAGTAAACACGACATTTTCGTGTTTCGATATAATAGTTAGCACCTATCAGTAAAACACGACATTTCCGCGTTTCGAAATAGTAATTAGCATCTTTCAGCAAAACACGACATTTCCGTGTTTCGATATAGTAATCATCTTTCAGCAAAACACGACATTTCCGTGTTTCGATATAATAGTTAGCATCTTTCAGCAAAACACAACAAGAGTGTACCCAGGAAACACATCGCTGGTGTAAGTATATAGCTTTCGTAGACCTAGGCACACCAAATCCCTAGCAACGGCTTAAATAATATCTCTCAAAAGCCACAAACATCGACAAAAGAGCCATTCCATTGCTCTGACCTTGCCCAATTCGCCCTCAACTTTTGGCTTAAATTATACTCAAATCCAGCTATTTCTTAAAATAATTAATCCTATTCTAGGCTATACATAAGTATTATCTACCTCTTTCATTAGCTATGATCATATCTCAGCTTAATCCCATTCGACAACCATCGCAAAACTATTAATACATACTATCATGTATATCAGATCAATACGTTGAAAATCTTAATAAAGATCAATAATAGTTAATCGCAATTATATTTGTCCAAAAAGGTTGTGAATTACTAAGAATACTTATCTTCGCACAAATTTTTGATACGCATTATGGCAAGAGATAAAAAGAAAAGAAAGCAATACGTCAATCCTAACCAAGGTAAAACTA
Source organism: uncultured Saprospiraceae bacterium (assembly GCA_937995755.1). Classification (GTDB taxonomy): domain Bacteria; phylum Bacteroidota; class Bacteroidia; order Chitinophagales; family Saprospiraceae; genus UBA1994. The sequence continues at coordinate 5,272 of CALKJD010000018.1, forward strand.
ATGAAGGTGAGGTAAATGAATTTGGCGAATACGTAGATGGAGACGGTGATGAAACGCTAGTTGACATTGTAGAAGTAAAGGAAGTCGCTCAAGACTTTTTTGAAAAACACCAAAATCTAATACTTGGCCTTATCGTAGGTGGTGTTTTACTACTTGGTGCATATTTAGCTTATTCATTTGGTTATAAAGCTCCGAAAGAAGCTGCTGCAATGGAAGCTATCTATAAAGCGCAAGAACAATTTGCTCAAGATTCATTTATTCTAGCATTAGAAAATCCAGGTGGAGGATTCGAAGGATTCCTTGATATCATAGATAACTATGGTGGTACTAAAGCTGGAAATCTAGCTAAATACTACGCTGGTGTCTCATACCTCAACTTAGGAAGAGCAGAAGATGCAATCAGTTACCTAGAAAGCTACTCAGCTAATGATGACATTACACCTATCATGAAAGCAGGAGCTCTTGGTGATGCATACGCAGAGTTAGACAACTTGGATAAGGCTCTAGGTCTTTACAAGACTGCAGCTAACACTGACGATAATGACTTCTTAACACCTTATTACTTATATAAGTACGGTATACTTAACAAAGTAAAAGGAAATAACACAGAAGCAGTAAGTGCTTTTGAGAGAATCAAAAACAACTATCCAAACAGTAATGAAGCAAGTGAAGCAGAAAGATATGCTGCTATGCTTAAATAAGTTACCGATAGTCTAGATATACAAAAGCCTTTTTCACTTAGATGTGGGAAAGGCTTTTTCATGTCATACATTAGCCTTCTAACGATCAATGCAACTTAGTATCCATTTTGTAAACTTAGGTATAAAGTATATCCCTGATATTTTTGACGATTATTCTAAACTCTATCACATACCAATTGTCTACCTTTGTGTATAACGATACGAAGGATTAATACCGCCTCAATAGCCTAGTAATGAGCTATGAGAATAAACCACTAATAAATCTAGAAACGATGTCAAGTAAGGACAAAAATTTATCTCAATATAAAATGGATGCCATAGAACCAGCGGAAAACCTCAAAGTAGGAATCGTTGTATCTGAATGGAACGAAGCAATCACCGCTACCCTTCTGGAAGGTGCTCTTGACACACTCAAAAAGCACAATGTCAAGGAAGAAAACATACATACCGTAACGGTACCAGGATCATACGAGCTGCCAATGGGAGCTAAGATCTTATTAACGAAGCACAACCTAGATACAGTAATTTGCTTAGGCTGCGTGATCAAAGGAGAAACAGATCATGACAAATACATCAACGCGGCTGTAGCATCAGGAATCATGAATCTAGGACTGATGAGTGGCAAACCAGTAATATTCGGAGTATTAACACCTAATGATCAGCAACAAGCAGAAGATAGAGCTGGAGGTAAGTATGGTAACAAAGGTGTGGAAGCCGCTACTACAGCACTCAGAATGGCACAAATGAAAGATGTCGTGCAGAAAGAAGGCAAAGCATCTATAGGATTTAGTTAAAGCACTTATTGAATTCACTAGAAAGATCGATCTAATGAGTTGAGTATTAACTCTCATATAAAAAACCAAACAATGAAAGCACCTAAGGTACATATTATAGAGACTGGAAAATTTAAACTAGATGGTGGCGCTATGTTTGGCGTGGTACCCAAGAAGCTTTGGTCTAAGCTCAATACACCAGATGAAGACAATCTATGCACTTGGTCTATGCGCTGTATGTTGGTCGAAGATGGCGAACGTAAGATATTGATAGATACAGGAATCGGTAATAAGCAAGATGCTAAATTCATGTCTCACTTCCATCCACATGGCGAGGATGACTTGAAAGGTTCACTTAAAGATGCTGGATTTAGCGTTGAAGATATTACGGATGTATTGCTTACACACTTTCACTTTGATCATGTCGGTGGCGCAGTGGAAATAGATGCTGCAGGTAATCTTGTACCTACTTTCCCTAACGCTACCTATTGGACCAACGAACAGCATTACAATGCTGCTTACGATCCTAATCCAAGAGAAAAAGCATCTTTTCTAAAGGAAAATTTCGTACCTCTGAAAGAGCATGGCGTATTAAAATATATCGACATCAATAAAGAGACTCTATTTACAGACCATGTTAATCTCATCTTTACTGATGGTCATACGGATAAGATGATGGTACCTATTATCAATCTTGGCAATGGTCATAATTTGGTATATGCGGCAGATTTACTTCCATCGCATTGTCATATCAGTATGCCATATGTAATGAGTTACGATATTCGTCCTTTAGATACACTTAGAGAAAAAGCGGCGTTATACGAACGCGTACTAGATGGCAACCACACCATATTCTTTGAACATGATAAAGAAATGGCTATGGCGCAACTAACTAAAAATGATAGAGGTCGAGTGGTATTAGATAAATCTGTGGAACTCTTAGATATCCTCTAACCATTACTTAACTATCCTATAACGGACATATACAGTTGGGACTGCAACTTTTTGTATTTTCGTCCTGTTGATATATATAACAGCGGCAAATTAGCCGTTCATGAAACACAATTAGTAAATAAAACAAATATAAAGACAATGGCATTTGAATTCACAGATAGTAACTTCGAAGAAACAGCTCTAAGTGGAGGTGTAGCAATAGTAGATTTCTGGGCAGAATGGTGTGGACCATGCAAGATGGTGACTCCTATTATTGATGAACTATCAACTGACTACGAAGGAAAAGCAACTATCGGAAAAGTAAACGTAGATGACAACCCTGAAGTATCTATGAAATATGGTGTACGTAGTATCCCAACTATCTTATTCATCAAAGACGGTGAAGTAGTAGATAAGCACGTAGGTGTAGCGACTAAAGCGTCTCTAGAACAAAAACTAGCAGGACTACTCGAAGGCGCAAACGCTTAAGAAAATATAGTCTTAGATAATATAATCCCTGTAGCTATTAGCTATGGGGATTTTTTTTTGGAGATCTACTATATTACTTCAGTATCTTCTCTAGCTTTCTAATTTCATTTAGCTTAACCAACGCTATACTATTCGAAATACGATAGATTATTTCGTAGGTTAAAAACTACATTGATTTTCGTAATCTTAACCCAAATTTTGTTCATGTAATAATGAGGTAATAACTAATACATATCAAAATAGCCTATAATAGAATACGATGAAGAACCAGACAGCACATCACTAATAGACATCGTAGCAAGTAACATAGCCAAATCACTATAGCCTCCGCCAGAAGTTTCGTCATCCACAGATCTCAATGTACAATGCTCATACCCCAAAGATTTAGCTATATACTCAGCTTTATCAATCGCTTTTTGTAATGCACAGATAGCGCTATCATCTTGATCTTCTAAATTCTTCTCTTCGAAAGTACTTTTAATACTATTAATCGACACCTCTTGATCCTTAACTATTTCGATAACATCTTCGATTTCTTGCTCCGTACCTGAAAATGAGAATACTTCATACTCATGCGTTTTACTCACTCTAGAATTAAAAGATCTATCGAACCTATCAAAGTCAATTCCTTTAGTCCGCAAAGATTCTTCAAAATGAAAAAGCTTTTCTTCCATTGAAACGAACCCTGTCTTAGGATCACATTTATTTAAATCTACTTCAAACTTTATGGTAATAATTTTACCTGTCAACTCTGCCATCGTTGAGCATACGGCATACACCTTTAGATTGACAGTATCAACTTGGGCATAACTCATCACACCAATCATTGCACATAATAGCGCAGAAAATATAAATTTCATGGCTGATTACTTTAGTTCGAAGGTTACATTCACTCTATAGGAAATAGTCTGAGTATTAGATTTTACCGCATACCTTGAAGTTGCGCTAGAATTGATATTTTTCATATCCTCTATATTCAGTATTGCTCCAACTTCCTTACCTACAGCTTTTGCAATATTATTAGCTTTTCTCTTGGCATCTTGGATTGCTTCGATTGACATCTCATCACCATAATCATCTGCAGTAGACGTAAAAATATACGACACAGTAGATATTTTAAAACCTTCAGTTTTCATCTTAGAAATCACTTCGGCTTCATCCTCACTCTTTACTTCTATATAATAATTTTCAATAGCTGCTTTACCGTAATTTGTTGCTGTCAAGTTTTTCAATTTATCCTTAACCACTTTCGCAGGGTCAAATTTATTCGCTTTAAGCGCAGCATTGAATTCACTTCTGACTTCTTCCATTGATATAGGCAATATTTTTTTATACTCGTTACCTGGTATTTCACTTAAGGAAAATTCTACCTTCAAGCCATCACTTTCTAAGGTTTTTTCGGATAGTCCAACTATGCGAATGTACTTATCTGTAGATGCTTCATTCTGAGCCATCATGAAAAATGGAAATACTACTAATGCTAAAAGAAAAAAATGCTTCATCGGATTCTAATTGATTTTAAAAATAATGTTGATTTACTAAAGACTAAAAATACTAAATGTTTACTTTGATATTGAATAATACAATATAAACTATACATCAGTCATCTATTTCTTAATAAGTTATCTCTATGCATACCATCAACCTTATATCTGACACTATCACTAAGCCTACTAAAGCCATGCTGGATTACATGTATTCTGCAGAGGTAGGAGACGATGTATTTGGCGAAGATCCTACTATCAACAGATTACAGGAGAAAGCAGCTTCTATGTTTGGCAAAGAGGCTGCACTGTATTGCCCATCTGGCACGATGACCAACCAGATTGCTATAAAGGTAAATACTAAACCACTAGATGAGATGATCTGTGACCATTACTCTCATGTATATCAATATGAAACTGGTGGATATGCGTTTAACAGTGGTGTGGCGGTAAACCTCATACAAGGACAGTATGGCAAAGTAACAGCCGAGCAAGTAAAGGCAGCCATAAAACCAGTATACGATTGGTTACCCATAAGTAAGCTTGTAGTATTAGAAAACTCCTGTAATAAAGGTGGTGGATCTTATTATACTTTGGATGAGATAAGACCGATCAAAAAAGTATGTGATGATAATGGATTGATCCTGCACTTAGATGGTGCACGATTATTCAATGTAATGGTAGAAACTAAAGAAGACCCTAAAGATATCGGCGCTGAATTTGATACTATTTCAATATGTATATCTAAGGGACTAGGTGCACCTGTTGGCTCATTACTCATTGGCCCCAAAGATAAAATCAGAGAGGCTAGAAGATTCCGTAAAGTCATGGGTGGTGGTATGCGACAAGCAGGATATCTCGCTGCGGCATGTGAGTATGCCCTAGATCATAATGTAATACGTCTTAAGGATGATAATGACAGAGCTAAGATCTTGGGTGCCGAAGTTGAGAAGCTCTCATACATCGCATCTGTATACCCTGTACACACTAACATCGTGATCTTTGAATTAGGAAACGGCCTTCAATCAGACGAAGTGGTAGAGAAGCTAAAGTCTAAAGGTGTGATTTGCGCTGCTTTTGGAGCCACCATGGTTAGATTCGTTACTCATATGCATATTGGGGATGATGAAGTGAACGATGTCATATCAATAATGAAGAACCTCTATTGATTGATTTTATAAGAAATTTTTTTTGAGTATATACTAACGCTAGTCACACGTAGTTGGTGTCTCCTAGAAAGCTTGTGTGAAGCGTAGTCAAACGCGAACTACAGAGATGATCATCAAATTAAAAATCGTTGATTTCATTAAATACTTATAACAACATTACATTCAATGGAAATTACTTCGAATGAAGAGTAGCTTATCAGCTTTCATAATAGCTCATATCTCATAAGTTAGCTTGATATTGATTTTAGAACATATCGTGACTCACAAAAAGTTAAAACAAAAAAACCTATCAATAATGATTATTGATAGGTTTATTTCATGTCTAAACAGAACCTTATGAATTTTCTCCATCTAAGTGTCCTTCGCCCTCTCCTACTGGCTCGTCTCCAGTAGTCAGGTAACTGTGTCCTGTATCTATATTATAGTAGAAGTATAATGGACCTTCATTTCTTAGTAGATCTATTACGTTGTAGTATTTATCTGATTTGAAATATACATTATAAAGATTCTTACCATCCTTCTGAGTAATGTTATTAGCATTAAAATCTTTAGATTGAAATCTCAATTGTGCTTCACCATCAGGAAGATGTAATTGTATACTGTACTCTACACCTCCATAATTACTATCGTGTATAGTTGCTTTGTACTCATCGAATTCTTCAATTATAAAATTTCCCATGTCTCTTTGATTATTCAGTTTTAATTATTGATAATGAATTAACGTATCCATCTATTACGATATTACCGCTAAAATAAGGTTTCGATTCTAATATCCATAATATTAATAGCTCGGTCGATTCATTAGGTCCTAATTACTGACTCACTACATTACACTTATGTATGCATTACCGTCTCTAAGGTCTCTTGCAATGATGTACTATTATCGAATATATACAAAGGGATATCGCTTGATTGCATTATTTCTTCCTGGATCCTAATCAGATTACCTGTCTTGCCAACCTTCCGTATAAAAATACCTTTGGTTTGCCCTGGGTGCTTTTTAGCTAGATCAGCATATATATCCGCGTCTTTTTCGGCTGCATCACCTACTAATATGAACTTCTTATTTGGAAATCGCTTGTATAACATATCTAACTCATTATACTTCTCGCCAAATGAACTCCTGTTACTCAGAAGATGCCATCCAAAATCTCTAAGGATGATAGATCCCATGGGATAGTTATTATGCTCTAAAAAATCGACAATATAAGTATATAGATTGTGAGGACTCTTAGATATATAAAAGAAATTCGCCTTATAAAATGAATGGAGATATTGATATACTTCAGCCATTCCTTCGATCGCTGTCCGCTGGTACTGATTTCGAAATATCGTGTTGAATAATAACTTGAGCTTAAGAACAGAGCTCACTTGTGTTTTGATAATCGTATCATCTATATCACTTACGACTATATAATCCGAATTGATTTGAATAAGCTCAGCGGTGACAGGCGTCTGACTGGGTATCTTTACATTTAATTTAATATGATCTTCATTCTCATCCAACAAACTTCTATCTAATTCGAATATAAAATAGCCTTCTTTATCAGTATCAGTATGGTAGGTAGTACCCTGTACCGATAGTAGTACTTCTTGATGAGGTACTTCATTACTAATAAATCTTCTTACTGAATTTTTAAAATTAGTCCACCATCTATCACTCTGAGAAGCCACAACTGCAGGATCATCTAATACTCTTCCACGAACTATCGTAACACATTCATCGGTGTATCCTATATAAGCCTGTATGGTATATTCCTTAGTTGAAGCCATTACAATATTCTACTCTATTCCTCTTCTTCAAATAAATCATGAAGATCTTCCTCTATATTTCGCAGCTTCGATTTACAAGCTTTAATAAGCTTTTGTGCTCTTTTTACTTTAGTACTCAGATCATCTATTCCTATCTCATCGCTATTGAGTTGAGCGATAATAGTTTGTAATTCTTCGTATGCTTTTGCGTAATCTGATTTTGCCATTTATATCAATGTTAAACTATATTACCTAATTTGTAATCTTTATCGATTCCCAGTGAGCTAAAGAATCAGATACAATTTCACTTACTATTTTGGCTCCTTCAGAACTTAAATGATCGTGGTTTGCAAAGCTACTACTATCTAGTTCCATTTCCAATAAGTCTATTATCCTAATATTTTTTTCAATAAGCGAAGATCGCACTTCACTATACTTTTGTTTAAGAGATTGCGGTACTGCGCTATAATACTCTTTCCGCTGAGGGATATTTACTGCGACCACCTCAATGTCATGCCTGGAAGCAAAACTAATTATAGAGTCCAAATATCTTATATCTCTTCTGGACTCTTCTCGTATTTCATCTTCTTTATAATAATGATGCTTAACTCTTTTTGCAGCGTCAGACTTCTTTAGATTTGGTGACCTACCGTGAAATCCCTCTCCAATAAAACCATCATGCACCAGACTAGGATATAAGCACATTTTACCGATAATAGTTTTGAGATATCCTATTTTATTTACCCCCACCGTGTTTAATATATCATAAGAAATAATGGGATAGATACGTTCAAGATATTCTATAGACATTGCCTCTTCAACATACTTATCATCATTAAGTCCACATATATTATTATATCCAAACCCAAACAATACCTTAGAAATATGATTACTAGAATTACTCACTAGATATTTCAGCTTATAGTATGTATCAAAGTACGTTTCGCCAGGCAAGGCAATATTTTGAGAATTATCAATATACTTGGGATTTAGGCCTGATTTGATATGTGATCCGCCCATCAGTAGCACCGTACGATCTACCCTTATTTCTTGATGTCTGATGAAGTAGCTGTTAATAGCATAATTAGCAAGCAAGAAAGCAACGAGCAGTAGGAATGCAATGATTATTTTCCGTACAAATTTTTTCATTTCTTTCTTACCTAGTTCATCATAAAATACTAAAACTGAAAGTATATATATTCTTGATTACTTCCAAAGTTAAACAATACAAGCCAAACGAATACAGCATATATACTCCATCTCAATTTCTGGTTAAGATGGCTTATTTCCAATCCATGTTCTTTACTTCTAAATATCCACTCCCAAGTCAATAATACGAGTATAAGTAGTACATATTGAGCATGCTGTAATACGGCTAGTGAAAAATCGAAATCTAAGATACCTATTAAATAAGACCATGCTATAGTAATATTTGGAGACCTAAAAAATATCATAGAGAATGACATAAAAGCGACTACGCCTAGCATTTGAAAGAGTTCTTTTAACCCTGGAAGATATTTCCCTTGTGCTACATAGGAATCATATCTTCCATTTCTACCCAACAATAAATATGGCACCTGAGCTAGACCGCATAATGCCCCCCAAAGTACGAAAGTCCAATTGGCACCATGCCATAGACCACTGACCAAAAATATAATGAGTACGTTTCTAATTTTAGAATTCAATCCATTTCTACTTCCACCAAGAGGTATATAAATATAATCAACAAACCAGCTTGTAAGGGAAATATGCCATTTTTTCCAAAACTCCGGCAAATCTCTAGAGAAGAATGGAAAATCAAAATTCTTCATTAAATGAAATCCAAAGAGACGCCCTAAACCTATTGCCATATCAGAGTATCCTGAAAAATCGCAATACACTTGAAACAAGAACAAGAACGCCCCTAGACACAAAGTAAGACTGTCTTCGTATTGATAGTTTAAGAATATAACATTGACAGCCTTAGAGCAATTATCTGCAATCACCACTTTTTTAAACAATCCCCAAATGATTTGCCTTACTCCATCTACAGCCTTTGAATAATCAAATACTCTTCGTCCTACAAACTGAGGCAATAAATTCTTGGCTCGTTCTATAGGCCCTGCAACTAACTGAGGAAAGAAAGATACGTATGAGAAAAAAGCAATAGGATCATCGCAAGCTTTAATCTTACGACGATATATGTCGATCGTATAACTAAGCGTCTGAAAAGTATAAAAACTGATACCTACAGGTAATAATATATTTAACCTTGTTGCATCCAAAGTGACACCTAGAAATGAAAATGTATAGGCAAAACTATCTATGAAAAAATTGAAATATTTAAAAAAGCCTAGTAATCCTAGATTGAGGCCAAGACTTATCCAAAGCAATTTTTTCCTAAATGATTCTTCATTAGATTTCTGAAGCCACTGGCCTATGAAAAAATCAGCAGCCGAACTAAAGAAAATTAAAATCAAAAATCGCCAGTCCCATGTACCGTAAAAAAAGTAACTCGCAAACAGCAAGAATAAATTCTGAGCTTTTACCCTTTCACTACCTATAGCCCAATATATAGAAAATACTATAGGTAAGAAAATGGCAAAATCAAAAGAATTAAAGAGCATTGAGTACTACGTTTTTAGGCACTTACATATAGCACTTAAGAACGAGATTAGTGTCCATCTGTGATACAATATTATCCAGTAATTCTTGAAGGCTCATGATTTGATTATATCTACGCCAATCCGCATCTTCTCTTAAACATTCTTGTTTCGGAGACATTTTCACTCTTTGCCATTTGTCACCTTTATCGTAGATACTTGTCAAGGTCTTAACCACACCTTCACTGTCTGTCATTCTTACTGCGATATACATTGTGGTGAGAAGATTCCTAACTCTTACATCAAACTCTTTACTGGTCTTACCCGAAGACAGTCGCAACTTATAAGTGGATTTAACTCCATCGATAGATTGAAACAACCACTCGTGCTTTAGATCCGCTCCAGAGTTATAATTTGAATTAGATACAATTCCACTATGGTCTTCTTGCAATAGCTCCTTATTGACTACTTGCGCAAATGACGAAGTAGAAACTAATGCTAAGGCGATAAATATATATAGTAATCTGATACGCATAAAGCTTACTTATTTGAAATATTGAGAGTATTATCCTTTCTGAGTTTGATCTTATCTACAATTCCTTGTTTGACACAAAGACCTTGTTCGATTCCTGCATCTATGGCAAACATAAAGTGAAGGCCACCATATACCCTTGACATAGACGCCTCCATAGCTGCATCTCTGAAGGATGTGATCTTACGCGGCTCTAGACCAATAGATACATGTGTACTGTCCATCAATGAATAGTTTTCTCCAAAAATCTCTGTAAGCAACTCTGCCGCTACTGTAGATACTACAGAGTGTCCTGAAGCATACTCAGGAAATGGAGGCGTCTCAATTAGTGGCTCCCACTCAGGCATATCCAAGTACTCTTGGGCATATGTCTTAGGACGCAATAAATTTACCTTATACTTAGTATACCAAGATGCGATAAAGGCATCTGCGATCCCTACACCTACTAATGCGTAAGTACTTACAGCTTGTTCGAGGTTAAAATTTTCTTGTTGAATGGCATAGTTCATTATATATGTCCAATGCCCTGGAGGTGTAGATGTCTCTCCTGGATCATCTGCCCAAAACAATGCGATATCTCTTTGGTCTTCAGTCATATTGCGATCAAATTCCAATATCTCATTCATATACTTTCTAAATTCAGAATCTGGATCCGTGCTAAAAGGAACCTTCAATGGAATATGACATTGTTCTCCATTATCTAGAAAGAAAGGTCTGATACTAGCCCAATATGGCTCGCATGGATCTGCAGTGGCCTCAGTTGGCTCCCACAATTCAGGATTATTATTTCGAGATGGAATCTTGTAAAATGAATAATACCTAGTATCATCAAATTTATCTTTTCGGATCCATTCCACTATTTTATTGGCTAAGTCTTGACCATACTTCTCTGACCTCTGGAATACATCCTCTGCAACAGCTAACTTACGTTCATTGAGCTGCTTCTCTTTCAAATCCTTAAAGTCACTTTCTGAACCATGTATGAATCTCTTTAATAACTCGTCAGTAGAAAGATACACCGCATGAGTAATCACGGTAGGCCAATCATATACTAGATTTGCATCAGGTCTAGGCAAATCTTTTAGATCACTAAGCTGACCTTCAAAACTATTATACCCTACCATACCTGGCAAAGCGGCTTCATAAGCAGCTACACCTATATAGGCATAGATCCTAGATGCAACAGGAGGCTTAACTCTTTGGTAGGCTACATGCTTGTAGATCACTTTCCACCAATCTATCATTATATCTGGCTGAAACTCTTGAGTCTTGACAGAATTAATATTGGTAATATCATCATTAGTAGTACTCTTACAAGAGCACACTATGAATAACACCGCAAACACAATGTATAAATTCAATTTTAGTCTCATCAGTCCATCTTTCTTTAAATAAATTAAAATCCCTTCAGATAAAGGCATTTATTAAAGCTACCTTCCCTTCCCTACATCTAGTATCGTGTTCAAGTTGAAGAAATAGCGATTTTGATACAATTTGCGCGAAGATAACATTATCTAATATAGTGACCAAATGGTACTCTTCTAAAAAGCTTTAAATCAAAAGGAAACATATTTAGATTACTAAATTGAAATATTACTTTTTCTACTAATTTTGCTGAGAATTACCAAATTGGTTATTTCTTATTCAAAATTTGAATCTGTAAAGATATTATGAGATATAAGTTATTGATCTAGTTGAAAATAGAGTCTATGTGAGGTTGAATTAAAAGACTCATTCCACATATAGACAGAATCACAACTTTTGAATGCAGTTATGGTAGGTATATTCAACAAAGACCATTAGTGTACATTTGTAAATCTATACGGCATTTCACATCATTGCTAATAATATACTATATCTCCAAACAGCCACTATCATGTCTACACTATCTAAAGATAATAAGTATACTTCCCTATCGTACTTCAGCAATTATAACTTCATAATACTCATACTTTTCGTGTTTTCTTTGTGCCTTTCTGGCTGCTCAGAAGAAAAAAACATAAAAACCTTAACGCATACCAAGTTAAAAAAGGATAGTCTTAGGAGTCTTGATACGGATACTGATAAACTTTTTGATATACTCACAGGACAATCTACTGGTATCAATTTCAATAATAAGCTTCCTCTGAATAGCGAGTTTTGGAAATACACCAATTATTATAATGGTTCTGGTGTAGGTGTCGGAGATATCAACAATGATGGTTTACCCGATTTATACTTCAGCGCCAATAAAGGACCGAATGCGCTATACCTGAACAAAGGTAATCTTGAGTTTGAAGACATCTCAAAAAAGGCCAATCTAGATCAATACAATGGTGAATGGACAACAGGTGTCACGATGGTAGATATTAACAATGATGGCTGGGTCGACATTTATGTCAGCTGCTCCAACAATGTAGATTCTACAGAATTGCGTGCTAATCTATTTTATATTAATCAGGGTGATATGACATTTAAAGAAATGGGTAAAAGCATGAATGTGGCTGATACAGGCTACACGACACATGCTGCATTTCTCGATTATGACAACGATGGTGACTTAGACTTATATGTACTTAACCACCCCATCGACTTTAATGATAGACGTAAGCTAAATAACCACGAAAAAATAGAACGCGGAACTAACAAAAGTGATCACCTCTATAGAAACAATGGTGACATGACATTCACCAATGTATCCAAAGAAGCTGGCATTAACAATCATGGTTATGGACTGAGTGTAAATACTTGCGACTTCAATAATGATGGCTGGACCGACATCTTTACGACTAATGATTGGGGGCTACAAGATCAATATTTTATCAATCAACAAGACGGAACATTTAAAGATTTATCTCTTAGTAAGTTTACGAAACAAAGCTTCTCTTCTATGGGTAGTGTGATTACCGATTTCAACAATGATGGATATCCTGATATTTTTGTTTCTGAAATGGAATCAGAAGATCTTTCTACGCACAAAACGTATTCTCACGCTAAGCCTAGTTTAGAATTTTATAGAAAAATACACTTAGGAAACTATCATCACCAATATTTCAGAAATGCATTACACATCAACAATGGAGACGGTACTTACACAGAACGTGCTAGAGCCTCTAATGTCGCATCATCTGATTGGAGTTGGAGTTCATTAGCGGCTGACTTCGACAATGATGGATGGAAAGATCTATTTGTTGCGAATGGTTTCCCACAGAGGGCAGAAATGGACAAACGGAAAACGATGGCACAATTCAAAGCTGAATTTAGACGGACGAAGAACGATGGTATCGAATCATTTATAAAAGCTGGAGGAACACTAGATTTCCAAAGTGCTAACAAAATATATAAAAACAATAAAGACCTAACCTTCACTGATGAAACGAACACGTGGGGAACCAACTATAACACCGCATCATTTGGTGCACTTGTAGTAGATTTAGATTTAGATGGCGACCTTGATATTGTCGCTAACAATATGAATCAAGAAGCTTTTATCTATAGAAATAACTCGAACAAAATATCGAAATCCAATAATTACATAAGAATCGCTCTAACTCAAGATGGTGAAAACAGAGATGCTATAAATGCGCGAGTAGATCTTCATAGCAATGGAATGAATCAATCGCAATATATCTCTAGTACCAAAGGATACGAGTCAAGCTCAGAAAAAATTGCTCACTTTGGATTAGGCAACGAAACATTAGTGGAAAGCATCGTTATTACTTGGCCAGATAATACTTTCGAACGATTTACTGTCGATGAAATCAATAGAGAAATAGAATTAAAAAAAGGTACAGGAACAAAAATTAAAAGTAGAGACAATCATGTGGTCTCACATACATTTAATGAAGCATTTACCAACAATAACATTAGACACAAAGAAAATAAATTTGACGATTTCCGTAAAGCCCAACTCAAACCTAGATACCACAGTACATTGGGACCTGCGATCGCAGTATCAGATATTAATGGTGACAATAACGAAGACTTTTACGTGTCTGGAGCGAGTGGTACTACTGGGCAATTTTATACTGTAGAGAATCAAAAAATTAAGAAAATTGGTTCTGTAGTATTAGACAAAAAAATAGAAGAAACTGGTGTACTCATATTTGACGCAGACAATGATGGAGACAATGATATGTACATCTGTTCAGGAAATATTGAATTCGCTGAAGGCGAGAGTGCATTAGCTGATCACCTGATGATCAATGATGGCAAAGGAAACTTTACTTCTAATCCAGAAGCATTACCTAATATCTATAGCGCTACAAGCACCGTTACTGGCGCAGATGTAGATAATGATGGAGATATAGATCTATTCGTAGGAAGTAGATACATGAAAAACGAATACCCACTATCAGGAAAAAGTGCATTACTGATCAATACAAATGGAAAGTTTGAAGATGCTACTACCGAATGGAAAATGGACTTGAGCAACTTAGGTATGATTAGTACTTCCCTATGGACAGATTATGACCAAGATGGTGATCAAGATCTTATTATAGCTGGAGAATGGAGTATCATAAATGTATTTGAAAATACAGGAAATTCACTAATCAACGCCAGTAAAAAACTTGGTCTAGAACACACTGGAGGATGGTGGAATAGTATAACAGGAGCTGACTTAGATAAAGATGGAGATATCGATTATGTCTTAGGGAATCAAGGAACTAATGTCAAATATAAACCAGAGCAAAACAAACCATTGGATATCTTTCATGGAGAATACAATAAAGAAAAAGGTGAAGACTTTATTATCTCTTACCATTATGAAGGCAAACAATACCCTATCCATTTCTTAGAAGATCTTGGTAAGGAATATAATTTTATTCATAAGAAATTTAAGTCTCATAATAAATTTGCTTTGACCACTACACAAGAATTAATAGGCGAAGAACGTATAGCCAGAGGTAAAGTACAATCAGCTGATCTATTTGAAAGTGTTATTCTATGGAATGAAAATGGCAAATTCAGAATACAAAATTTACCTAACGAAGTACAGGCTTCTATTGTCCATGGTATTATCGTAGAAGATTTCAACGAAGACGGTCATCAAGATATACTTTTACAAGGTAACCTTTTTGACTTTCTTCCTCAATATGAAAGACAAGATGGAATAATGGGTTTATACCTTATAGGAAACAGCAATGGTGAGTTCATCGTAGAAAACTATGTCAAATCTGGATTTGAAGTAAAGGGTGAAAACCGTGGATTAGTCAAATTGAATTCCAAAAAGAAAAGATATATCGTTAATGGAGTCAACAAAGATCAACTTAAAATATTCGAAGTAAAGAAACCAAGTAAGTATACTAATATCAAAGTAAATCCAAATGAATATGCTGTAGATATAGAATACAAAGATGGCACTAAAGAAAGAAAAGAAATCTACTATGGTGATTCATATTTATCACAATCATCTAGAAGTATTAACGTTGACAAATCTAAAGTGAGTCAAGCAATAGCTATCAATTATGATGGAAGTAATAGAGCATTG
This sequence comes from uncultured Saprospiraceae bacterium, assembly GCA_937995755.1. GTDB lineage: Bacteria > Bacteroidota > Bacteroidia > Chitinophagales > Saprospiraceae > UBA1994. Next base: position 21,157 of record CALKJD010000018.1, read on the forward strand.
ATAAAATAAAAAGACTTAGCATTCAAGTCAAAAATTACGTTATTAATCTATGTTTTATACCCAATCAGAATTGTATTTCATTACATAATAAAATCACATCAATACATGAAAAAAATAGCACTAATATCTGACAATCATAGTTTTGATGGTAATGATATGATCAAGCATTTACATGATTGCGATGAGATATGGCATGCTGGTGATATAGGTTCTCTGGAGAGTATCAAAGAGATGAGAGACATGTGTACTTTTAGAGCTGTATATGGCAACATAGACGGCCATGCCGTAAGATATGAATTTCCACTCAACTTATCGTGGGAGTGCGAAGGGATGTCCATTTTCATGACACATATTGGAGGATATACGCCAAAGTATTACAAACGAGTAAGAAAGATACTGGAAGAGACAAAACCAGATCTTTATATCTGTGGCCATTCACATATACTGAGAGTAATGCCAGATAAAGATTTGGATCTCTTACATATGAATCCAGGAGCATATGGACATCATGGATTTCATAAAATGCGAACCATGTTGAAATTTGAAATCAATGAAGGTGCTATCCAAAATGCAAATGTGATAGAACTTGGACTCAGAGGAAAACTAGGAAGAAGAAAAAATAGCCAAAAACCAGATGACTCACCTACTGATCTCGATCTATAATTGGTCGACAGAAACGATAATACAAATCAATTTATTCGAATTATTATTTAACTAAAAAAGGAGGTTACTAATTAAAGCAACCTCCCTATTTTCTTTTTTGATTCTACTTTTCACTAATCAAAATTATCTGTCAAGATATTGATTAGATCTACAATAGCCCATATTCCAAGTCCTCCTAGCGTAAGGATGAACAGAATATTCCAACCCGCTGGCTTTTTAGCATACCATCTGTGAGCTGCTAATCCACCTAGAAACAACCATAGTAACAATAAGATTATTTTCTCATCGTCTGCACCGTCTGCTGCTGCTGGACTAAGTGCACTTGCTGCATCTATTGTAATGTTAGGCATCTCTAGCGAATACCATTACATTCAGCGAAAAAAGCAACATCCATACAAAATCAGAATTACCTAGCGGCGACTTTTGTTACGTTCACGTCTATAATGCAAAGATGAAAATTAAAAAAAAACAGAGTGTTATACAAGGACATTTCTATAGTAGATATGAAGATGGTTCAAAATGCATAGAGGGTGACATATACTTAGTCGGAGATGAGATGTTTTTACAGAAAATGAAAAGTTTTTCAAACAAAAAGCTATTACCTCAGAAGCAAAAAAAATAATTAAAGACCTCCTCAACAAGTCAGAAGAAAACATGGCTCGTACCATACTCACTGAAGGTCAGACACTTACCGTAAGAGCACTTAATGACGATATCATGATACGGCTTTGGGATGACGAACATATAGACGGAGATAGAATATCAGTCTATAGAGACAATACACTTATACTTGACAACTATGCTGTCAAAAGAGCACAAAAACAATTGCTTATCCCTATCGTAAACGACAGTACAGAGATACGTATCGTAGCGACCACCGTGGGTCGTATTCCTCCCAATTCTGCAAAATTTGAAATACTTAATTCTAATATCAATGTACCCATAACTATACGTCTCAATAAAGGTAAGGAAGCTCGATTTATAGTAGTCAAGGACTAGTAAATGCCATAAGCTATTGCGATCGAAAATAAATACTTTAACATAAATGTGTATTTTATCAAACAATCAGATAAAATGCGTACACATATACATTTTTATGATGCATAAATTACAAATTTGCATCTACTTCCTTAACTTCGTGCAATCATTTATAACTATTAAAGAATTATGAAAAACTTACACTTAGCATTTGCAATTTTAATCACTTTTGCTCTCGCATCTTGTAACAAAGGAAATGTGAGTGCTCCATCTAAAAAAGCCAGTATAGAGGGGTATACTTCAATAACTCAAGGTAGCTATGAAAAACTATCAAGCAGTTTTGAAGATGGTAGCTTAAAAGAAGAAGGATATAGTAAAAATGGATCTAAAGAAGGAACTTGGCTTACATACGATAAAGAAGGTAATCTCATAGGTATTACCAGCTATATAGATGGAAAAATTAATGGTCCTGACATCGTAATGAATAACAGAGGTCAAATTACCAAAAAACAATATTTCAAAGATGGTGTTCCTCATGGTATATACGGAGACTACAAGTTTGGAAGACCTACAAAGTCAGTGAACTACATAGATGGCCAGATGGATGGTTTATATGAAGAATTTTACAATAATGGTAAGGTGCAACGAAGCATTACATACGTAAGAGGTGTAATTGACGGCCCTATGAAATACTATAACGAAGAAGGTGAAGTAACACTAGAGTACACCTATAAAGATGGTAAAAAAGTGGGTGAAGGGAAAATGAGCAAGTAAATAGCGTAAATATCTCTATCAATAGCCTCCAATTGTAGCATAAAAGTCATATTCAGAAATGAATATACGCATAAACTCCATTGCCAATAAGCAACTCCGTAAATTTGTACTTATTAAGTGATGGTCAGACACTCCTAAATCACAAATAACTAACACACATGAAAAGCTCATATATAATAGCATTAGTGCTAATCCTAGTTTCGATAGGTATATTTATATCTGCAAGTGCGGACGTTAGTACTTATGCAACATTTGAAACCGCTATCTTATCTCAGAGCAGAGTAAAGATCGCTGGAACTTTGGATAAGAAAAAGCCTATGGAATACGATCCAACTGTCGATGCAGATAGATTTGTATTTCATATGAGTGATAGCGAAGGTGTATCTAATAAGGTAGTACTATTGAAGCCAAAGCCTCAAGATTTTGAAAGATCAGAACAGATCGTGCTTACAGGTGCCATGGAAAATGGTGCTTTTGTAGCTGACGAAATATTGATGAAATGTCCATCTAAATATAAAGAAGAAGAAATCGCTCTGAGGAAATAACCTTTAGACGTAATCTAGCCTATGAATGAAATACAATATTTAGGAGAACATCTTTGGGTAGGCACTGTGGGCCACTTATCCATTATACTGGGTTTTGTGGCTTCTTTATTTTCAGCTTTTACATATTTCAAATCTACACAGACCAGAGGTACTGAATTTTCAGATGGATGGCGATCTCTTGGTCGAATCGGTTGGATGATCCATAGTATTTGTGTATTCACTTTATTTAGTGTGATACTCTATGCCATGTCTCAGTACTATTACGAATATCAGTACGTGCAAGCGCACGTTTCGGATGATCTACCAATGAGGTATATTTTATCTGCATTTTGGGAAGGTCAAGAAGGGAGTTTTATGCTCTGGATGATATGGCATGCGATATTGGGTATGTTTATCTGGCGTAAAGATTACAAATGGGAATCTCCTGTATTGGCTATCGTAGTATTGATCAATGCTGTAATATTTTCGATGCTTCTGGGACTATATGTAGAGATTGGAGACACCGCATACAAGATAGGGGCTAACCCTACTCTATTGCTTAGAAATGTATTGGAGTTACCCTTGTTCATGAATGCGGATTACACGAGCCTCATTACTGGAAATGGATTAAACCCACTATTACAGAATTACTGGATGACGATACATCCACCTATGTTATTTTTAGGATTTGCCTCTACGGCTTTTCCTTTTGCTTTTGCCATTGCAGGCCTTTGGACTGGAGATCATAAAGGATGGCTTAAACCAGCTACAAGTTGGTCTTTATTTTCAGCAGGTGTATTAGGTACAGGTATACTTATGGGTGCGATATGGGCGTACGAAGCCTTATCATTTGGTGGATACTGGGCTTGGGATCCAGTGGAGAATGCATCACTTGTCCCTTGGCTATTTCTAGTAGCTGGGGTGCATACTCACCTTATTGCTCGTCATACAGGATATGCTATCAAGAGTACTTACTTATTTTATATACTTACGTTTGTATTTATTCTGTATTCTACTTACCTCACAAGATCAGGAGTACTCGGTGAGACATCTGTACATGCCTTCACAGAGATGGGCTTAGGATTACAATTGGTATTCTTTGTTGCTTTCTTTTTATTATTAGGAATATCTCTTTACATCTATAGATATAAATCGATTCCTGCGCCAGAAAAAGAAGAAAACATCAAGAGTAAAGAATTTTGGATGTTCATAGGTTCTCTAGTATTAATGTTTGGAGGATTGTTAATAATCAGTTCTACATCTCTTCCAGTATATAATAAGATTGCTACCTACTTCAACGAAGATCATATAGGTCGAGTAATTGAAGATCCTATTGAACACTTCAACAAATTTCAACTCTGGATCGCTGTATTTGTGGCTATACTATCATCAGTAGCCATCTATCTAAGATATGGTAACAAGCAGCGTAAATGGAACAAGGTATCAAAGCATATCATAATTGCTGCTGTAGTATCAGCCCTAATGACCTATTTGCTTACATTTTGGATTTCTTACAAGGGAGCATGGCAATACACTGCACTTACTTTCTTTGGATTATTTGCTATGGTGTCCAATGTAGATTATTTATTTACACAGACTAAAAACAATGTTAGATTAGCCAGCTCTGCTGTAAGTCACTTTGGCTTCGGAGCGATGATGTTAGGCATCATCACAAGTGGACTTAACCAATCATTCATCTCTAATAATCCATTTGTTTTCGGTGAGACTATGGATGATGAAACTAGAAAGAGATCGATTGTATTGATCAAGGGCGAACCACTTTATTCAGAAGGACACTTTATTACTTGGCAAAGTGACACGTTGATAGCCAATACGCGCCATTACGATATCAATTTTAAAAAGATAGATGAAGATAGAAATGTATTAGATGAATGGAATCTTCATCCTAATGCAGTATATGCCAATGACTTCAGTAAAATTTCTGCATTTAATCCTGACACTAGGCATAAATGGCATGAGGACATATTTACTTGTATACTCAATCTTTCACCACCAATGATGAGCCAAGAACAGCTCAAAGAGATGGAAGATACGTTGGTCTACAATACGTATTATGCTAATGTAGGTGATACTATTAGAGGAATAGAAAACGATATCGTTGTAGAAGCTTTAAGCTACGAACCTTCTCATCCTGAATACAATCCTGAAGACAATGACTTTGGAGTATCCTTGGTAACTACTTTCCACAATAGAGAATCAAAGAAAGATACTACTGTAGAGACCGCTCTAGGATTACGTGGCCCATTAGTATATAAATACCCTGAGAAAATAGAAAGCTTTGGAGTCAGAGTTCGGCCTGCGGATACGCTTATGAATATGATATTCCCAATCGAAAGCGATTTGGTGTATACGAATCATACCATTACACAAGGAGGATCATTCTCTGTAGATGGCACTACTATCGAACTCGTAGAACTCAATAACAAGCCGAGTAAAAGTAGCTATGAACCAGAAGATGGTGATATTGCAATAGAAGCTAGACTTAAAATTACGCAAGATGGTATCTCATACCCTGCGACTCCTGTCTATGTAATCCGTGGCAATATGCCTATGAGTATCAAGCATTATGTACCACAAACTGGGACTCATATTCGCTTCAGTAGTATAGATCCTGTTAATGAAACTTTTGGGTTTAAAGTATCGCAACAAAGCACTGAACTACCGCCACTAGCTATCGAAGTAGCAGAAAAGGTAACAAGGTCAGATCTGTTATTATTAGAAGCCAAAATATTCCCTGGCATCAATATATTTTGGTCTGGAACGATCATGATGATGATGGGATTACTAATGGCATGGATTCTCAGAGTATATTCCAAAAACAATAGTAAAAGAAAGGAATCTTGAAAATCTGCATCCTCGGATCAGGAAATGTAGCTCACCATATTGGTAAAGCGCTACTTAACGCTGGGCATAACATTGTCCAAGTATACTCACGTAATAAAGTAACAGGCAAAGCCGTAGCAAAAAGATGCAAAGCCGAAGCTATTTATGATATCAGCAAGCTAAATACTAAAGCTGACCTATACCTTATCGCTGTAAGTGATAACGCGATAGAAACTGTAAGTAAGTCAATACCTTTTAAATTATCAAAAAAGCAAATAATAGCGCATACTGCTGGAAGTATCTCTATTAATTCCTTACAAGCTAATGGAGCGCATTTTGGGTCTTTCTATCCATTACAAACCTTCTCCAAAGCACGTAGATTATCGTTTGATAAAATACCTATGTGCATATATGCATCAGATGACTACACGACGAAAAAACTTACAAAACTAGCTAAGACCATTTCTACTGATGTACGAAAAGTAGATGATGATACGCGTAAAGAGATACATCTATCTGCTGTAATCGCTTGTAACTTCTTAACCCACTTGCTCGCTGAAGCGGAATCTATATTATCAGATGCTCATGTGGATAAAAGTATATTAACTCCTTTACTGCAGGAAACCATGGCGAAAACAATAGCTCAAGGTGCTAGTAATGCTCAAACCGGACCTGCAAGACGTGGAGATACTAAAGTGATCAAGAGTCATCTAGATATGTTATCAGATCGACCCGCGACACAAAAACTATATAAACAGCTTTCAGCTGCCATCAAAAAGAAATATTCATGAGAACTATCGGACATATAGATCACCCAAGCAATAAGATTACGGTGCTTGAGCATAATAATAAGATTACGCTCCAAATAGAATCAGGCTTATTGTCACAATCATTTGCATTCAGAGATGGATCTCCAGTTTCTGATTTTGCTGCTGTTCAAAAATTTTGCACTCCAGATTTTTTAGCTAAAGTAGACCAGAGATTTCTTGAAATGAATCAGGATTATTTTAATCAAATCAGTCAAGGAATAGAAGAGAAATTTCCTGAAATAATATAAGCGGAAACTCTTCAAAAACTAATTACTACGGTTTATACGCTATTGTCCCCTCAGCGCCGCTCTGGGAATAAAAGCCAATCCAATACCTATAATAGAACCTAGTATACTAGCTCCACTACTTAGACCTCCTCCTGCAAATGTCATAATCAATAAAGTAGGAAGTATGGTTATTCCTATCGTCCCTAAAATGTAAGGAATAGAGCTTACCTCTTTTTCCTTAGCAATCTTACTTATCGATATACTGAGATATATAATGAGTATTAACTGGATCATGATTACATTCTATTTTGTGGATATACTACTCTAGCTATTCTTAGACTGTATAAATGCACTAAGCACATCCAATGTTCCTTTATAAGATTTGTTATTATTGATTACCATATTTACTTCAGTAACATAGGGTTGAATATATCTTCTATATGATGGCATCACATGATTTTCATAACGGTACATCACATCTTCTACTGGATAGTTTCTTTCATTACTATCACGTTTAATACGACGGATAATACGATTACTATCATCAGCATGTATGATGATAGATAAGTCAAGCTGATCTTTAATAGCTTTATGATGAAATAGGAATAAGCCTTCCGCGATAATCACTTTAGCAGGTTTGATCGTAATTTCTTTGGATTCTGTAGTTTCATTGTTAAACGTATATTCTGTCAATACTACGGTCTCTCCATTTTTCAGCTTTTGGATATCCTCAGCAAATTTATCTAGATATAATGAATCAGGAAGATCAAAATTTTCAATTCCTTCTTTGTCCTTTTTCTGTTGTTCTATAGGTTTGTAATAATTATCTTGATGAAGAAAGCAAACTTCCCCATTGCAAAACCTTGCTGTAAGATCTCTCACAAAGCAAGTTTTTCCTGATCCACTACCTCCTGATATTCCTATTACTATCGTATCCAATGCCTCATTATTTTGTTGAATGTAAAAAAACCGCCGAATCGAGAACATTTATGACGCAAAATTCAACTTTTGTTGCGCCAAGATAAGTAATGACTGATCAAGATCTTTAGAGTAGCTCAAAAGTAAGGATTTTAACCGTAGTTGATTAAATTGAGATTGACGAATTTGAAAGGCAGCGAGATTCTTACTTAGTGCACATCACATTGAGCTAGTTCCGAATAAAAGTTATATTTTGACCACTCTTATTAAACGAAGAAAATGGAAATACTCACTGATTTTGGAAGAGGCCTACTTGGAGTAGTGTCAATGCTAGCTATTTGCTACATATTTAGTCGCAATAGAAAGGCTATAGATTGGCGTCTTGTCGGAGTCGGAATGGGTTTTCAGATTGTATTTGCCATTTTGGTACTCAAGGTGCCATTTATCAATGCATTCTTTGATTGGCTAGCAGGTGGATTTACATTTATTCTCCAATTTTCGAGTGCTGGTGCTGAATTTATGTTTGGTGGATTAGTTACTAATATGGATTCCTTCGGATACATTTTTGCTTTTCAAGTGTTGCCTACTATAGTTTTCTTTTCTGCATTGACATCCATACTATACTATTTGGGTATACTTCAGAAAGTAGTTTACGGTCTAGCTTGGGCTCTAAGTAAAAGTATGGGTTTATCAGGACCAGAAAGTCTAGCCGCCGCCGCCAATGTATTTATTGGTCAGACAGAGGCTCCATTGGTGGTAAAGCCTTATTTAGACAATATGACGAGATCTGAGATCATGTGTCTCATGACTGGAGGAATGGCTACCATAGCAGGTGGTGTATTTGCTGCTTATATCGGATATCTCGGTGGAGACGATCCTGTACAGCAAACTTTTTTCGCTAAGCATTTATTGACAGCATCACTTATATCTGCTCCTGCAGCTATCGTAGCCGCTAAAATGTTAGTACCAGAAGAAAACAAAAAAGACATTGACTCTCAGCTAGAAATGAGCGGTACTAAAGCTCATAACATACTAGATGCTATATCCACTGGGACCACAGATGGTTTGAAACTGGCTGTCAATGTAGGTGTTATGTTAATTGTATTTACTGCACTTATTGCTCTTTGCAATCAATTACTAATGAGCACAATAGGCCAAATAGGAGGATTGAATGAGTGGGTAGTAGAATCCACCTCCAACAAGTTTGAAGGATTTAATCTTACATATATATTGGGTGTAGTCTTCGCTCCATTCGCATGGCTACTAGGTACACCAGCAGAAGATGTACTCTTAGTAGGTCAGTTATTAGGTCAAAAGACGGCAATCAACGAATTCGTAGCTTATGCAGAGCTAGATAATATCCGTAAAGCGGGTATGGAACTGAGCCCTAAGTCATTGATTATAGCTACTTACGCACTTTGTGGCTTTGCTAACTTTGCTTCCATTGGTATTCAGATCGGTGGAATTGGCGCTATTGCTCCTGGACAGCGTAAGACGCTAACTGAGCTTGGACTCTTAGCATTACTCGGTGGTACAATAGCAAGTTTCTTAACCGCAGCCATTGCTGGAGTATTGGTGTAATCAAAACCACATGATCAATATATAAGGCTAAACTATGGAATGTTTTAAAACCACTTTTTAGCTTTCTCTAGCATCCTTCTAATAGACAGCTCTTCATTGTACTTGGACACATCATCAAATGCGATCCACTTCAAATCTTTAGATTCTGCAGATACAGATAGGGATTCACCTTCATCAGCTTCAAATAAAAATTGAATATCATAATGGTGATGCGCTGGAAAGCCTTTCCGCTCTGGAATCAGATGTACATCAATCGAGAGTACTTGATCGTTAAGTAGCTTAATAGATTGTAAGCCTGACTCCTCTTGTGCCTCTCTGATGGCTGCGTGGCGGATCGTTGCATCACTTTTTTCAGCATGACCACCTAATTGGAGCCACATTCCTAATTTTGTATGATGTGTAAAAAGTGCTTTGGTACGTTCTCTATTGACTATCCATGAGGAACCAGTCAGATGGCCTACTTCTAGCTTCTGATTCATAGGATTATCATGGGAATTTATAAATGCTATTGTACGCTGAATCATCTCAGATTCTACAGTTCCATATGGAATTACATTATTCAATAGATCGATGGTAAGCTTTTTCATATTTATTCCACTTTGACAATCTTTAATATTACTGGCTCACTTTCATTCCTTTCGACATAAATGACATTCAAACCGTTATGAGAAAGTATTATTTGCTTGTGCTTAACCGTACCTCTTTGTATCTCTCTTCCGACAATATCTTTGATCACGAATTTGTTACCATTAAGCTTCTGTGAAGATAAACTTATAATGCCGTCTGTTGGATTAGGGGAAGCAATTATCTCTTCTAAACTTAAATCGACGACATCCACCGCCGTACTTTGCTCTATCTTAATATCATCCAGCCACACTATAGATTGCGCATTACAACCATCTAATGCTCCATTTTGCGAAGCAGCATTTATCCAAATACTTATAGCATCTACATTTTCAAACAAGATAGGTAGTTCTATTTGCGTAAACTCTTCGATCACATCATAACTCAACCACTCTACCCTTCCCAGATAGACATCATCTTTAGAAAAGCCAACGGTAATATCCACATAGGACTCATCCCATTCTGTAAGTGATTCTGTCTTTACACTGAAATAAACACTCTGTCCACTAGGTAAACTAGCCTCCAAGTCTTGGTATAAATTAGCAGTGCTCCTACAATCAAAAAAGGCTGAAGTAATTACCTCATCCTTAATAGCCATTAAAGAATATTTACCTTCGACTACATGAATGGAATCCTTGTAAAACCTACCAATTACAGTATCAATACCCGTCGAAAAATCATTAACATTCCATCCTGTGGGTGATTCTATTCCATCAACCCACTCCCAATCTTCAAATCCCCATTTTAGTGCTTGACCATATGAAGTCGCAGAAATAGACAAAAAAATCAATACGATACAAGTTGTTATAGCTCTCATATGAGATGGTAACTTTTAATGATATGACACAATCCAGAATCTATTCGCTTAAATAGTTTTAATTCACTCTAATTTACAAAAACTAAAAATGGCCCTTCCGAAAATAGGAAGAGCCATTTATATCGTTACAATTTAAGCAGATTCTACTTTTTATACTCTTTGATAGTCTTAGAAATAATATCACAACATTCATTGATCTGATCTTCCGTCATCACTAATGGAGGTGCAAATCTGATAATATTACCATGAGTTGGTTTAGCCAATAATCCGTTGTCTCTAAGGGCCATACATATGTTCCACGCTGTTTTACTATCTTCTGTATCATTGATAACCACAGCATTTAACAATCCTTTCCCTCTCACTAATGTAGCGAGATCACAAGTATCTACTAGCTCTTGCATTCTCGCTCTGAATACCTTACCCATTGCTTCCGCATGCTCAGCTAATCCTTCGTCTTTCACCACATCCAATGCGGCAATAGCTACTGCACAAGCTAGAGGATTACCTCCAAATGTAGATCCATGTTCTCCAGGTTTGATACAAAGCATGATATCATCATCCGCCATGACAGCAGATACAGGAAATACTCCTCCAGAAAGCGCTTTTCCTAAGATTAGGATATCTGGTCTCGTCTCGTATTTATTTTCACAAGATTTACTACAAGTACAATCTCCACATACAGCCAAAAGCTTACCTGTACGTGCTATTCCTGTCTGGACTTCATCCGCTATAAACAAGACATTATTTTCTTTACAAAGCTTGGCTGCATCCGGAAGATAATTTGCATCTGGCACCACTACTCCAGCCTCACCTTGTATAGGCTCCACTATAAATCCTGCAACATTAGGGTCTTTCAATGCATCTCTCAATGCGTCGAGATCATTATAATCTATGATTTCTAATCCTGGAAGATATGGACCATATTCTGCACGAGCATCTGGATCTACAGAAGCTGAGATTACTGCCATAGTACGACCATGAAAGTTACCTGATGCGAATATAATTTTAGCTGTATTTTCTGCTAATCCTTTCTTCTGATACGCCCACTTTCTACATAATTTCAGCGCTGTTTCTACGGCTTCTACACCACTATTGATTGGAAGAATCTTATCGTATCCAAAATACTCAGACATATACTTCTCATATGGTCCGAGCATATCATTATAAAATGCCCTTGATGTCAAAGTAAGCTTTTGAGCTTGCTCTGTAAGTGCACCTACAATACGTGGATGGCAATGGCCTTGATTCACAGCAGAGTATGCAGAAAGGAAGTCAAAGTATTTATTTCCTTCTACATCCCAAACATGTACTCCATCTCCTTTAGCTAGTACAACTGGTAATGGATGATAATTATGTGCGCCATACTTATCCTCTTGATTCATGAGCTCTTGTGATGATAGAGTTGCTTTTGTCATGTATTCTATATTTTTATGTTTGTATTATCGTTAATTCTTATCTGCAAGTTAGTGATTAGTTAATTGCTGGCCGATAACTTGATAATGAATCTTTTGAACAAATAGGACAAAAGAGAAATGTTTTGATTTGAGGCTATTCTACATAAAGAAGCCTGTAAGAATTGAATCTTACAGGCCATATAATGTTATTCTTCTATCTTATACTAATGCATCAGTAGTCCACCACGATATATTGTTATTACACGTATATCAATGCTCACTAAGAAAACATCAGATCAAATCAATAAGTCTTAGATATTATTGTTGATGTAGCTAATTGCTACTTTGTCCTTTAACGAAGGTGCATACACAGAAGTAGTAATGATTCTACCTTCAGGTATACCTTTAAGTTCAAGATACTTCTGACATGAGTCTATCCTATTATTAGATAGCTTGATGGTGTTATTATTATCATCGATACGATGCGAAGTAATCATAACTTTAGCACTTGGGTTAGAGCTAAGGTGCGTTACTACACGATCCAGACGTTGTAATGAGATCTCATCTAAGGTCGCATACTGCGTTTTAAAATCGATGAATTTACGATCTGCAGAAACTGTGGCTCCTTGACCAATACTGCCTGATGTATTATTTTCTACGGATTCAATACCTGCGAAGTTGGCAGAAAAATTCTTGTCTTCTACCACATTGTAACCTTTTAGGTAATTCGGTTTCTTTTCGATGAGATTAAGAATCTTTCCGTCAGTTGTAAATTCAGCTAGGTACGCTTCAGAATTGTACAAAATCACGGAAGTCTTAGTGTCTTGTGCAGACACTACAACTACTACTAAGACCAATAATACACTCAAAAATGGGGATAAGTGATTAATTTTCATAGGATTAATATATTAATGATATTATAAAGACAACTTTATTGTATCAAGCCCCTACCTTTCTTCTTTATCTTCCCTTCGCTCTCTAGCTGTTTTAGAACCTGATCTAACACTCCGTTGATAAATTCTTTACTTTTTGGAGTACTATATTCCTTCGAGATATCCACAAATTCATTGAGGGTTACTTTCGTTGGAATACTTTCAAAAAATAAAAATTCGCATACCGCCATATTTAGTAGTATCGTATCTATCACTGCGAGTCTTTCATGGTCCCAGTTCTTCAACATGGGCTTAATTATATCCTCTAACACGTCTTTTTCCTGAATAGTTCGAGCCAATAACTCTGCACCGTAATCTTTAACAGTCTCATCATCAGGATAATAAGTGCCTAATACGTCTTTTTCTTCAGATGGCAGGGCTTTTAATATCTTCTTTGTAGCCCCAATTACCAACGATTTATCATCAATCCATGCAGAATAATGATCTTCTATAACATCATTGTAAAATTCACTCTGTCTACAAAATCTAAATAGCTCTAGAAGTATTTCTATAGAATTTTCTCTATTCACTTCCTCTTGCCTAAGGAAATCTGCGTAAGGTTCTGTAGCAGAAAATTCTGTATATAGTTTTTTGAAATAATCCTTGTCTAATTTATTTGCAAAGCCGTATTTATCAACTTTTCCGTTGAGATACTTGTCATTCACCAGGAATTGAACTACTTCATTCTTAAATAGCTTGGCTGTGAATATCTTATCAAGTTCTGTTGGAAGGTGCTTTGCTTTTCGCTTTCTCTTATCATCAATAGAGAGTCTTGTAATCTCTCTAAGTATAAAAATATTAAACAATAAGAGCTCAAAGCTAGTATCTATACGGTCTGCGTATCTCTTATTTACCACTGAAGCATTGAGATCTACATCTCTATCCATGGCATACAAAAACTGCATCACTTTTACTCTTACACTGCGTCTACTAAGCATTTCTTTAAATTACTTGTCTTGTTGGTTAATATCTATTTCAATAACTATACATAAGATCAAAATCACTTATATATTATTCATTATTATAATACAAAGTAAACTAAATTTAGCTTGTATCTATACCTTATAGCACAAAAACAATTTACTAAATAGGCTACTTAACACTTTTACACTTTTCAATATGGCTTATTAACGTATATACTCCCTTGCCATAGTATCAAAAGTAGGTACCTTTTTATAATGCCATTTGTAGATGATCTTGCCATCTTTCCATAGTACTATACCTGGATTACTTCTAACGATTGTCTTTAACAGTATATCATCGGCTTTGTAATATTCTATATTAAGACCTGTTGCATTCTTAAATGATGCAACGATATCTTCATCAGCACCACCCATAACTGCCTTTACCTTCACTCCATTCCCTAAAGCTTGCTCAGCTAAGGGTTTGATTATAGAATTGTATTTATCTATGTAATCGATATCCCAGCTATACTTGACATATCTCTTGTCACTTGGAGTGATACTAGCTACTTTCTTTACTGCTTGCATCGTATCCTTGTAATGATTGCCATTTTCATCAAACATCTGTACCAGAGTGGTATCCAACACAAATGTAGTATCCTGAACTACCCTAGTCGCCATCTCTGAATCATATTTGAGCTTGTGCGCAACAATCATCAAAGTGTATCCTTTTTCTGATAAGAAGTCATCTGTTACATCTTCACCATCGAGGTCCATTATCTCAAAATCACTCAACTTAGTTTTCTTTACTGTCGGCTCTGTTTGGATATTGTCTACAACTTTCCAATCCGCTTTATATGTTTGAAATTCCTTCATATACTGCGCATTCGGTATTTCCATAGTACGTCCGTCAGTATTGTGCTCAAGTATCCAAGACATAATCTGCACATTAGACATCGCATCTAGCTCTGCAGTTCGTTGTGTCGCTACATCTTTACCAATATTAAATGGTCTAAAGTCAATATGAGGAATATCCCATTTGAAGTTACTGATGCAGTAAATAAATAGCAAAATAGTTGAAACTACGAGTGTTATATTACGTGCCTTAGCTGAAAACAGCTGATGCATCTCTCTATACTTAAATAGAAAGTATATCGCAGGGAACAACAAGAATACATCCTTGAAGAATGAAACTTTAGGCTCTAGCTTCAGGAAGTCACCAAAGCAACCACAATCAGTTACTTTCATATTACTCTCTGTATACGCTCCCCAATTACTGAAATCAAAGAAATTAACTCCCTCCGGTACGTAGCCTGTGAGATACGTAAATCCTGTAAGGAATGTAAAAAACGCAACGAGTAAGAAGAACAACCAACTCGTAAGTTTTCTCTTGGCACCGATAATAAGCATTAGACCTAATACGATTTCAAAAATGACCATAGCCACTGAGAATGTCGCTGAGATCTCTGACAACTTGGGGAACAGCGGCGCAATGAAGCTCATCCATGTACCTTCGAATGTCGTTTCAAATTCTGTAAAGTACTGTTCCATCTTATAGGCTGTTCCTAAAGGATCTGCCGCTTTTACAGCACCAGAAAAGACGAATAAGAAGCCAGTGAAATTCTGAAGATAACTCATCAACCAGTTTTTCTGTCCTTTTTTGAACAAAGCTACGGCAACTGTAAGTAAAGCCGCTACCACTCCTACTCCTAGTACTAATTGAGGTAATGTAATCGAAATTAATAAAAGCATTTTATTCTATGTTTTTTATTGTCATCAGGAAATCCTACAAGCTCTGTTATCCGCTATTTTTGATTTCCGTTATTCTAAATAACTATTAAGTATTTTGCCAGCTAGAAAAATTTATCCCTCTTGCTCTGAAAGTTTGATTAAAGCAAATATTGCATAATTAATAATATCAAGATAATTAGCATCGAGCCCTTCAGAGATGATTGTTTGACCTTCGTTCTCTTCTATTTGCTTGATCCTCAGCAACTTCATAAGTATCAGGTCTGTCATACTACTTACTCTCATATCTCTCCAAGCTTCACCATAATCGTGATTCTTGTTCTCCATCAGCTCTTTGGATACTTTAACCCACTTATCATAAAGCCCTTCTGCCTCAGAGACTTCTAGGTCCAATCCTTCCTCTGGCTTCATCTCTAGCTGCACTAGAGCCATTACACAATAATTGATAATACCGATATATTCATCTTGTACAGGCTCATCTATTTTGCTCGTACCTTTCTCTTCGATACTTCGTATTCTACTGGCTTTGATAAATATCTGATCCGTAAGTGATGATGGTCTCAGTATACGCCATGCCGTACCATAATCAGCGGTCTTCTTCATGAAGATATCTTTAGCTGAAGTAATACAAGAGTCGTATTGTTGTGATGTGTTGCTCAAAAGTCTATAGTTATGTTACTTAGTATTGCAAATATAAATATAAGCATGAGTAATAATATGATCTATTCACTTTTACAAAGGTAATCCCAATAGTATGGAGTTCGATATAATTGCATTTGAATGATTTGTAATGGTATGTTAATGTCTACAGTTACCTTAATGTTCATCCCAAAATAGAGCTTTTCCTTATGTCTATCTAAAGAGAATAGATATCATAATCCTACTATCTACTAAAAGCCAAGCTTGAGTTACATATCTTTGCGGCTGATTTAACATATTCTATGTCTTTAGCAGTTATTATTCTCATTTTATGTATAGTTATCAATAGCTTGATCGGTGTTGTATTCAAGCTTTTTAGCCGATTTGAGGTGAATATCTTCTATGCAATATTGATTAACTATGTGGTATGTGTCATCACTGGCAGCATCTATCTAGGACGAATGCCTCTAGCCCTTTCCAGCGTTGAAGAAACTTGGTTTCCCTATGCTGCTGCACTTGGATTTATCTTCATAACCGTATTCACTATCTATGGTAATACGGTCAAGCATTTTGGAATCGTAGTCAGCACTATTTTTCAAAAAATGAGCATGCTGGCTCCAGCGATAATAGCGATAGTACTGTACAATGAAAATCTTAGTTGGTTAAAAGCGATCGGTATTACTATAGGGATACTTGCAATAATATTCCTTAGCTATCAGAAGAGTGAAAAAGGCGCTCCTGTCGTACAAAAGAAACATTGGTTACTACCTATAGCTGTATTCTTAGGAAGCTGTATTATAGACAGTACTTTATTTCTTATGGAGGCGGAGCAAATAGCACCTAGTGGCGACATTTCATTTGTGATTCACTTATTCTTTTTTGCCTTCATTGCTGGTGTAGTACTGCTAATCATACAGTTAATAAAAGGTAATAGAGAACGACTAAAGCGAAAAGACATTATCGCAGGAATTGGATTGGGTATCCCTAACTTCTTTAGTATATATCTTTTAATGGAAGTAATCGCTTCTGGATGGGATGCGAGTGTGGTTTTCCCAATTAATAATGTAGGAATTCTATCCTGTTCCGCTATCTTAGGCTTCATAATTTTTAAAGAGCGTATTACACGAAACAAAGCAATAGGCCTTATCATGGCGATTATCGCTATCCTACTCATAAGCTACTAGTATGTCAGAGCTAATAGATCAATATTACACAATTACCGAACCTACCGAAGGGCTCTATAAAGAGAAAGGGAGTAAGTTTATCTCCTACGCTTACTCAGTGACCTCAGAGGATGAAGTAGAAGAAAAACTAGAAGAAGTACGAAATCTCCATCATAAAGCCAGGCATCATTGTTATGCTTACGAAATCGGCATCGATGGAAATAGATATCGCGCCAATGACGATGGTGAACCTAGCGGAACTGCAGGAAAGCCTATACTTGGTCAACTTCATAGCCATGAAATAACTGACGTATTGGTAATCGTGGTTCGATATTTCGGCGGCACCAAACTCGGTGCCTCAGGACTAATCACCGCATACAAAGAAGCAGCAAAAGATGCATTAGGTTTTGCAGAGAAAAAACGAGTAATCATTGGTAATCCATATCTACTCAGTTTTGGCTATGATCAAATGGGGCATGTAATGAATTGTATCAAATCGCTGGACCTAGACATTCTAGACAAGGCATTTACTGATAGTTGTGAGGTCACCATCAATATTCGACTATCAGAGCAAGCCGAACTAATCCAAAGGCTCAAGGCCATCTTATTAGAAGTATCAATAGAGCAAATAGAAGAAGATACTAAAGTTCCCTTTTGTAAAATCGAAAGATTAGACGCGTAAACTGAAATATTGGAAGAAAAACGATCATTAACAATACGAGATATGATAAAAGTAGGACTTACAGGTGGCATAGGGTCAGGAAAAACAACAGTAGCCAAGCTATTTGCCAAAAAGGGAATACCGATCTACTTAGCTGATACAAGAGCGAAGTATCTAATGACCTATGATAGGACCCTAAAATCACAAATCATAGATGCTTTTGGCAAAGGTGTCTATCATAAGAATGGAAGGCTAAATCGCAAAGCACTAGCGGAAATAATATTCAACGATAAATCAAAACTAGCTATCATCAATAGCTTAGTTCATCCAGCTATAGCATCAGATGGCAAAGCTTGGTTTGCCAAGCAGACATCACCTTATGCTATAAAAGAAGCTGCGTTAATGATAGAAAGTGGTAATCATCAAGACTTAGATGTGCTGATCGTAGTTACAGCTGACGAAGAAGAAAGAATTGCACGAGTAATGAAACGCGACGATGCACAACTCAAGGATGTAATGGCTAGAATAAAAAACCAACTGAGTGATGCAGAAAGACTCCCTCATGCAGACTATGTAATCGATAATAACCATCGCAATATGTTACAAGAACAAGTAGATGCCTTACATACTGAGTTATTAGCTATGTAGATAAGACTTCAATTGTTGAAGACTAATAAAAATGGCTCCCAACAATCTTGGAAGCCATTTTTTATTTTAGTTCGATTTTTTAAATTCGTCTACTTTATAAGAGTGATATCCCCTACTCTTACTTCTGGGGTTCCTCCTGGCTCTTCGATAAACTCAAATACATACACATATACACCCGGATTTAGCTTTTGTCCTTTGTAGGTACCATCCCATCCAGGATAATTCATGTCATTAAATGGCTGCCAAGGAGTATCTAGGTTAAACACCATATTTCCCCATCTATCAAATATGCGAATATAACTAGCCACCATATCTGGATTGTTCGTATGAATTACCATATTGTCATTAGATCCATCTCCATTAGGACTAAAAATGTTGGATACATTGAGAATCGATATAAATTCTGAAATAACAGGTAGGCAACTAGTGATCACACATCCACCCTCCAGAGTAATATCTACACAATAGAGTGAATTGGTACTAGGTGATACGCTAAGACTAAAGCAGTCTGGACCATCACAAAGTGTTTCCGTCTCATTATACCAACGTAAATTTGTGATTTGATCTACACTAATGGTTCCTAGATCAAGCGATAAGTCACCGAATGTACCTACCGCAATACTTGGTGGGCCTAACACATCGAACGAGGGTTCTGATTGCTGAAATATCGTTACATCTACTTCATCTCTACATTGGTTACCATCTAGTACTACTATCGTATAGTCTCCAGGAGCTAACTCATCCAATGTACCAGATCCAGTAAATGATTTAGGGAAATCAGGAAATGGAGCATCAATAGTAATGTCATACGAACCATCACCTCCATTCACTTCATACATAATAGATCCATCATTAGAATCAAAGCATGATAAATCAAGAGTATTGAATGTTATTACTGGAGGATCATAAACTAATACTGTATCTAACTCACTATAATCGCATCCATTCTCTTCATATGTATACGTTACTTCATGGATACCTACTCCACTCAAGGCATAATTAAATACACCATCCATGCTAACGAATTCGCCTGACCAACTACCTGAACCACCGCCTACGGAGCCAGTAAGCTCTACTTCTAATTGAACAGAAGCTGGAAGATTACTAATACATCCAGGTATGTTTTGGGTCACTTCAATAGTTAATCCCTCACAAGGTAATGTGGAACACATATCTGTGATAGTACTATTAATACAAGCACAATCAGATATAGCTTCAACTGTGTAATCTACTGATGTCTCTGGTTCTAATCCAGTAATCGTAAATGTAGTTTCTGATTGCATTGGCTCAGCCACACCATTAACTGTTACGATGTACATCGAGGCACAGTCCACTGCATCCCAAGATAAATCTAAAGTGGTAGTCGTCTGATTACATGACACAACAGGAGCTGACAACTCTGGCTCTACTGACAAGCTATAAGGATCTGATGCGATCACGCAATCCCCTACGGTTACTTCGACTATCAATTCGTACGTACCATCATCATCCCACTCAAAAGTACTACCATTTGGCAATGTTGTTTCTGTTGGGTTACCAGTGGCCATAATGTTAACCACTGCTCCAGGTATATCTTCTCCTGTGTATATAACTGTAAGTATCTCTGTCTCACATATCACTGGTAAGAAGTCTAGAGTAGGTGTTGGTAGTTCGACTACAGTAATCAATACGCTATCTCTTGTATCACATGGCCCTTCCGAAAGATCTAAATAAACAGTGTATTCTCCTGGGTTGAGAGCAGATATATCTACAATCCCAGTCGTTGGATCTGTTGATGGACCATTAAAAGTCATGATTTCTGAGCCATCCATAAACCCTCCCATAATTGTATAATCAATGTCATACATGATCAGGTCACCTTCGCAGAACAATGGTGGTACTTCATCCGGAATAATCTGAGTATCTGGACAATTAATGGCAACACAATCATCCATAAAACTGCTATTCATACATTCGTTATCACTAATAGCAATAACCATGATTTCTCTTACATCATTAGGGCTTAATCCTGTAATTGGATAAGATGTGCCCATTTGCGTACCCATAGATATTCCATCTATTAATACTTCATATTCGGTAGCTCCATCCACGGCTCCCCATCCAAACGTTATAGATGTACTCGTCGAAGTACAGAATATTACTGGATCCAATAGCCCTTCATCAATTTGTATAGATTGGGTAACAAGTTCGGAAATACACCCATCTCTAGTCACTAGTAATGAAACATCATAGTCTCCACTATTATCATAGGATAAAGTAATAGAACTCTGATCATTTGCTCCATCGACTGTAGCTCCTGTAGTCGTCCACGTATATATAGCTCCCATGCCTCCTACTCCTGTATGTGTGAGTGTGATTGATGTCCCCTCACATACTGTCATGATACCATCAAAATCAGCCGTTGGATTATTGACCACCGTCACGACTATACTCACCTCTTCTGCATCACATTCGCCTTCACTATAATTTAATGTAATGGTATGTGCACCTTCACCCGCTGCTATAGGATCAAATAATTCGTTAACTGCATCAACTCCATTACCAGACCATACTGCTATTCCAGATCCGTCTGCAAATCCGCCTGTCACAGTATACTCCAGATCGATAGGGTCTGTAGTTGCATCTAGACAGATCAACTGTACTATCGGATCGATAGCTACTGATACTCCAGGACAATTAGTTGCACTACACTCTTCATTGTCTGCTGAATCAAGACATTTATTAGGACTAATCGCTATTACTTCTATGCTTACAGAAGTACCAGGAGATAATGGTGATATATCCCAAGTAGTCTCCGTCTGAACACCTTGAGATACGGCATCAATAATTACTTCATATTCATCTGCAATATCATTCCAAAAGTAATTTATAGAAGTAGCATCGGTTATACACTCAATGACTAATTCAGGTAATTGGGCCTCGACCCATACATTTTTTGATATTATATCACTTGTACACTCTTCCTTCTCTACGGTAAGTGTAATCGTCTTCATTCCTGTAGTGCTGTAAGCAATCTGAAATGGACCTACACCAGTACCTATTACATCTACATCTGCTCCAAAATCCCATATATAATCTGCACCAGTTGTGCCTCCAGTATATTCTACGGTAAATGCGTTAGAGATACAGATGGTATCCGTATCAGTCGTAAATTGTGAAATTGGTTGCTCAAAGACATGCATAATAACAGACCTAGAGAACATACAATTGTCATCTCCAGAATACGTATATGAAATCGTATGCATACCTACACCAGCAACACTCGCATCAAACACTCCTTCTTGACCATTAATGATACCTGGCCCAGTAAATACATTCGTATTTGGCGTAGTGCCACCTACTATATCAAGATAGATCGTGTCTAAGCCCACATCAGTAGTCAAACATATAGTATCTCTTGTTGGAGTAAATGTAAATATGGGCTCATCACAGTCTTGTGCAAAACATGAAAAAGTCGCAGCATTACCTAGCGCACAAGCACCATCCGAAACGGCGGCAACCGATATCTTAGTAGAGTCTGATACACTTACTCCAGTCACTTCCCATGTAGTCGGAGTTGTCTGAGTTCCTATGCTTCCGCCCAATAGTGTCACTTCATAGTCTGTAGCTCCTGGAATTTCGTCCCAGGTAATAATAATAGAAGTAGGTGTAGACTCACACATAAACATCGGCGCAGGTAACCTTTCTATGATCATTATAGAATCTACTATTTCATCTGATATACATCCATTATCTTCGACTGAAAGAGAGACATAGTATTTTCCTGGAGCAGTATAAGTCACATCATGCGGTCCCTCCACTGCCGAAGTAGTTCCGTTTCCAAAGTCCCAATCAAATATAGCCGACGCACCTACAGATCCTGTGAAAGTTATAGACACTGTTGAATCTTGACATTCTTCTTCTATCAGATCAAATGAAACCTCAGGTACAGTAGCTAGTACATCTTGACAATAAGTAAATACACAGCTCGCTTCTCCTGACTCTCCCACAAAATGACTGAGTGTTACATCCACACAGTACACACCTATCTCATCTACCTGTAATACTCTATCTACTCCATCGGAGTCAGATACATCTTCTCCACCATCTAAGGAGCTATTCATATTATCATCTTTATACCATTGATAAGTCACCTCGTCTGGTATATTTGGCACCGTTGATTCAAAACTGAAACTTATCTCTACTCCAGATTCAGTACAATTGGTTTCTAAACCCAATTCATGTTCGAGTACCACGGTAGTCAATGTAATAGTACTATCACATCCACTAGCGGCTGGAGTATCTACTAAGGTATAATTGAAATTATTAAAACCGCCGCCACCGTTTCCAGTAATGACAAGTAAATCGTATTCATACGGTAAGTCTTCTGAGCATATCGCTAGATTCACATCTTCTCTAGGTGCGTCATCAATTTGAATGATATCTATAATTTCTGTTATACTACATCCGTTTGGATCGACATATATAAAACTCATATCGATTCCTGGCCCTGTAAGATTACCACTATTCCAAGCTTCTCCTGTAGGGCCGACTAATGCGTTGCCTAAATTATCAGTTTCTCCATTTCCAAAGCCATCACTTGGCGCTGTTAAGTCATGCTCGCAAACCGTATACTCACCAAAATCAACAGGATCTGGCTGGATAACATCTACGTTTATATCTACACTAGCGGTTTGATCACAGCCATTAGATGCTTGTTGCATAGTAACTGTAAAGCTTCCTGTATCAGGGAATGCAAGAGTAATTTGGTTAGTCATAGTTACCACGGTTGAACCAGTCTGCTCACCATCTCCGACAAGCACTGATCCTGCTGGAATTACCCATGAATAATCAATTTCTAAATCTAGGCCTTCTACTGTAAAAGTGATTTCACCATCTGGGCATATAGGCCCGCAATCCGTTACGTTACACGAAAGCCCTGTTGGTTCAGGTATTTGAAAAATAGAAGTTCCTTGAATTACGTTTACTTCAAAATCACAAACAGAACCCCCACATCCATCTAAGAAAAAGTAGTATGTCTGACCAGGCACTAATGCCGTTCCTGACCCACCTACTGTAATAGCATTTGTACTACAGCCAGCTTCACAATATACCGCATCTGTAAAGGAACAATCCGTATACACCCCTGCTTGAATACCACTAAACGTTCCAGCATTAGTACAGTTATAAGGTACTACTTGTATTTCAAAACCAGCCTCTCCGGCTACAAATGCAAACCACGAAGAGTTGTGCGGAGTACCATTACCATCTGGACATAATGGATTAGGTTGGTCACCTATACTCGTATTAGTATTCATACTTCCACAATAACTATCTAATAGCACCAAATCACATATAGGATCATTATCTGCTGCTTCTTGACATATCGGGTATGATAAATCTATTGCATTGGGACCGCTACAGTCAAAAAAGAAGCAAAAATCGATGTGTAAATTTTCATCTGGCCCTGGTAAATTCGAAGTATCATCACAAAACAGCTCTACAATTTGTGAAACAATATCGTCCCCAGCTAATGCATCTCCATTACCATCATTATCATTGTCTACTGTGGTGTTACCTCCTCCACTGCAGTTTTGAAACAGAACTAATGCCGCACCAGGATCAAAATTTAATTTTGACACAAACACTTGATAAAATCCAGGTATTAAATTATCAAATTGATATTCCCCAGCTGCATCAGTTGTAGTCGTGGCAAAAACAGCTGTTTCAGGCGTACCGTCAAAATCACTATCGTAAAGTAAATTTACAATCACATTGGCTGCTCCATTATCATCTGCTACATCAAATGTACCATCACCTCCATTACTATCAATCCATACCAGATTACCAATAGACATCAGCTTATAGATACCCACACTTGATGTGTTATCTACTTCGCCACCTTCTAGAGTAATGATATGAGACATCCCTGGGCTACCAGCCCCCATTACTGCATCACTATCATCATTTACATCATCCGCATCAGTTGTAAAACCTGATTGATCTTGATATGTAAATTCCCAACCACCTGGAAGTTGGTAAATAAGCATATAGTCTCCTGGCGGTACATCGTTAAATGTTACCATTCCTGCACCATCTGATACTTGGTCTGGAATCAAAACACCAAATACATCAGGCACTGGAGTTATACCAGCAGATGTGGCAAGCTGAACAGTCATCCCTGCAAAAGGCTTATCAGAATTAGTTCCATTCTGACCATTACCATCAGAATCATGAAATACAACAGCCTCTATTGTTCCTGATCTGAAATATGCAAAATCTATATCTTCTTGTTGTTCATTTGACTCTATTTCTACAGTATGTGTTTCACCAGTTATCTGATTAGCATCACTATCGTTATCTACATCTCCTGCGTCGCCAGGTGTACCCGCTGCATCTTGCAATGATAGATAATAGTCGGTAAGCACATTGGTATTTACATTGAGTATATAATCTCCTGGAGGCAGTAATAAAAACTCATACATACCACCGCCATCTGATGTGGCCATAATCACTGGATTACCATCAAGGTCGGTAACTCCTCCTCCTAGATCATCCGTTATCATTACATCAACTCCAGCTACGCCAGGTTCACCTGCATCTTGTAATCCATCACCATTTTGATCTTCCCAAACAAAATCTGATATTTTTGCAGGTTGCACATAGCCTGCATCTACATCTTCATTCATATCGCCAGACATAAGTGTGTATCCAGCACCTCCATTATCTGCTAATCCAGTCAAGGCATCAGGATCACTATCCATCGTTACCCCAGTGGTATTCTGTTGACTGATATACCACATCATCGCTATCTCTCCAAATACCAATTCATAATCGCCAGGAGCTAAATTATTAAATTCATAAATTCCTCCTCCAAGGTCTGTAAGTAATGGAGGACTATTGCCATCTAAATCTGTTGCAGCAGCACCACCTAAGAGAGTAATGTTTATTGTTATTCCTTCAGCGGCAAAATCTATTCCTGGTTCTCCTCCATCTTGGATTCCATTACCATTTATATCTTCCCATACAAAATCAGATATTTTGGCGGGTTGTATATATCCTGCGTCTTGATCGAAATCCATCATTCCTGATTCCAACACGAAATCTGCAGTAAATCCTGTTATCTGATCTGGAGCACTATCCCCACCATCTATTGTTCTATACCAATTATCTGCGATTTGTTCAAACTCTATTCTATAAGTATCTGGTGCAAGATTTTGAAATTCGTATCCGCCAGCTCCTAAATCAATTGCTGTAAATGGCACTCCATCAAGATTGGATGTAATACCTGATAATGCAACAAGATTGATATTGATACCTGCACCTACCCAATCAAATCCAACGTCAGGACCATCAATTGCTCCATTACCATTAAAGTCTTCCCAAACTAAATCTCCGATAGTTACTGGTTGTACGTAACCTGCATCTTGATCCACATCGGTCATTCCTGATTCCAATGTGACAGTCCCTGTAAAACCAGTTCCTTGATCAGGCGCGCTATCAGGGCCTACCTGTGTTCGATACCATGAATTAGCGATTTGAGTAAATTCTAAAGTATAATCATCAGGAGGTAGATTCTGAAATTCATATCCTCCTCCTCCAAGATCAACTGCAGTAAATGGATTCCCCATGAGGTCATTTGTATTTCCTGATGCTGCCGTTAAGTTGATATTGATTCCTGCTCCGACCCAATCGAATCCTGTATCTGCACCATCTAAGGTTCCGTTACCATTAAAATCTTCCCATACTAGGTCACCTATCGTAGCAGGTACTACCAATCCTAGATCTACATTTACTTCGGTAACTCCATCTGCTAATGTAAAAGCGGCAGTCTGCCAAGTGGAAAGATCTAAGTCATTATCACCATCATTATCTAATGGGGCACCAACCACAGGAGCCACCGTAACATAGTATGAAGGAGACTGATCTGTAAGTCCCACTATGAAATCATTAACGCCGACTACGATTCCAGAAAAAGTATACTGACCTCCCCCATCATCTGTCGGTATAATAGGAGAAACTTCTCCAGCCTCACCTACACCGTTACCATTAGTATCTTCATATAAAACTAATTCGGTGAGTAGTCCTGTTATCCCCACGCCCTCTTCTATTCCATCACCATTGACGTCTTCAAAAATGAATACTTCTAGGTCTGATTGTGCGAATAATTGGCAAGAAAATGCAACCAATGAAAGGACAGTAAATACTCGTAAAAATCTCTGCATATTTGGCTCTATTTAGTAACAAGACCCAAGTAATAGCAGATAAGCTGCTTAGGTTGGGGCTGATTCTCTATATTAATTGGGTAGTAAACATCTGTATAATTGAAAATGACCATATTCGGCTTATTCATTATTCAAATCCTTATTGTAAAGCTAAAAAATCGTGAGATGAAAGCACATTCTAATGAGACAAAAAATCATATTTAACGAAAGCTAAGGTGTGGGACATATTGCTAAATATAATTTGACAATAAGATCATTAAGGCCGATAAAAACAATAATTACGTAAGACTACCTTAGCACTGTAATATCACCAGCATAGGTTACTACTTCTCCACTGCGTAAAAGTAGCTCTACGACGACTACATAAACTCCAGGATTAACGTATTGACCTTTGTAGGTTCCGTCCCACCCTGCAGATGGATCCGCTGGAAATACGTTTGTTACCCAAAACATTCTACTCGCCCACTTATCAAAAACGGACATCGACAGTACTTTTTCGATCCCTTGAGTTTGCTGGATGTAAAACAGACCATTATTCTCCGATCCAGGAGCAAAAACATTAGCTACCTCAATAATCGGATTCCTATTGACGCGTACGAGTACTTCTGATGAACCTTCACAGCCATCTATAGACGTAGCACTCAATGTATAGTAAGTATTAATCAACGGTGTAACCGGAGCCTCAAAACAATCGTCGCAGCTATAATCCGAATTGTGCGCAGACCATGAAATACTAGCAATTTCTTCATCAGGAATATTAAATATCGAATTGAGATTAATCGTATCACCTACGATTATCAATGTATCAGATTCTGCAAGTACTATCAGATCTAAACCATCGAATAATTCAAAATCCATGTCAATACTACAGCCGATACTATCTACTACTTCGATCGTATACTCCCCTGCTCCTAAGTTAGAGATCATTGGCTCTTGCTGTGGTGTTCCATTGTTAAATATATATTCATAGGGTCCAAAACCACCCTCCACATTTACCACAGATATACTTCCATCATATAATCCCAAGCAATTTGGGTCTTCACCCTCAATAGATATTCCTAGTAATGACTGTGCTTCCTTTATTAGTTCAATAGAGTCTACCGATTCGCACCCATTTACTGAATTTAATATAGTTAGAACATAAGTTCCTTCTCCTGAAATATTAGCGTTGAAACTTTGATCATCAGAAATAATTGTACCATTAGATGAAGACCAATTAACAGAAAAATCATCCATATTATCCGCATTTACCAGCACGCCTTCTAGGGTGACTTCGGTATTATCGCATTGGAATGGTTCATTTAATTGAATCTCTAAATCAGCTTCATAGAAATCTTCTTCTACTACTACTTTTACAGTATCAATACAGGTGTTATTTCCCATTACTAATAAATAAAATGAGTCCGCCATTTCGACAAGCAGCGTATCTTCAGATAGTGCATTGAAATTATCATCTGTCCATATCGCTGAAATATCATCTTCGACATCTAAGGCTTTTAATATCGTCTGAGATTGATAACAATTAATATTACTCGATTCTATTTCGAATACAGGAAGCACCTCTACAAAGCTTACATCTACTGTATCTACAGTCACACATTCGTTTCTATCTGATATGGCATATACTATATATTGACCTACGACATTGGTTTCTGGATTTTGCAATTCACTACTAAAGTCGATGGCATCCCACGTGAAGGAGACTTCGGTATCATTAGTCTCTAAGGGCAAAGGCACGGCTAACTCATCACAAGTAACAAAGGTGTCTCTAACCATAATCTCTGGCCCTTGTGTATCGTCTATTACGCTGATCTCTGCGGAGGTAAAACATCCCAAATCATTAGTAACTGTCACCGTATAAATTCCTGGTGCGATAGCTAAAGGTGCTTCGATATCAGACTCAAAAGAGAATGGGCCTTCCCATGCATACGATGTAATATTAGTCGTCGTCTCTATTGTGAGAAATAACTTACCATCTGCACAGCTAAATATATGATCTTCTCCTGTAATGATTTCTGGTCGAAGTGTATCTGCCTCTACCACTATAAATGTATCCGTGATACACGTGTTAGGTGCCATTACTGCCAAGTCATAATTACCGGCTGCTCCTACATCGACACTTGCTCCAGTTAAAATACTGTTATTAGGATCTGTCCATTCAAACGTACTTCCACTGATATTAGAAGTACTTGTAAGCGTAATCATCTCAGTATCGCAGTCCAATATTCCATTAGACATTACCTCTATAACTGGCTTTATGGTATCCATTACTACGACAATATTTTGCTCTGTCTCACAATTATTATCTGCCGTTACTGTGGCTGTGTAGGTTCCATTTATTGCTGTGCTGAAGTTAGTAATATCTTGATCTATTTCAGATGGCCCCTCCCACGTAATAGATATCGTATTTGCAGGTACATCTAATGCAATGGTTGCCATAGATGTAGTGCAATTGATAGTATCCACTGTAGCACTAACTATAGGAAAATCGATAAACGATTCTACATTGATAGTAAGGTCTGTAGTACAATTGGCCGTATCAGTAACTACCACATTGTACATTCCTGCCGCGTCTACTATTACTGAGTCTACACCCAATGGTGATATGATAGAAGCGCCTGTCCATTCATAAGTAAGCCCTTCTTCGTTATCATCAACCAATATGGTAGTCGTAGTTTCGATACAATCTATTTGTCCATCCGTAAGCAAGGAAGCTACTGGTGGTGTTAAATCTTGAAGTACTACCATCTCCATACTATCTACACAACCACTAAGTGATGTAGCAATGGCCATATAAGTGTCAGGCATTAGTACCGTCAAAGTGTTCACTCCTACTAAGTCACCGTTAGGTAGTCTTATTGACAAACTATCCGTATCATCATCAGTCATAAATGAAATATCTACCGAAGAGCTGATACAATCTAATAGCGGAACATCTGTAGATAGAATAGGCAAACCTGTATCATCTATAACTGTGATCGTATCTGTAAATATGCATCCGTTAAAACCTACCGCCGTTATGTAGTACTCTCCACCCTCTGTGATATTAGGTGATTGATCAGTAGAAGTAAATCCAACTTCAGATGTCCATCTTAAAGAATCGACAGCCATTTCGAAAGTCGTGTTCAGTGTAACCATTGGAGTATTACAGTCAATAGTCGCTACTTCAACTTCTGGAATTGGTTCTTCAAAATCATCTGGAACCATCACTTCATAAAGTAAGTTGCAACCAGAAATCGTATCAGTTATAATTAATGTATAGGCACCGCTAAATTCAACATCTACAATATGTGCCGTGGTATCAACAATACCATCTGACAACCATTCAAATCGAAGATTGGTAGTATCATTTGGAGTAATCGTAATTACATCTACGTTACAATCTAAAGTATCTGACAGATCAAAAATTAAATCTGGCAATCCTGCTCCTGCGTATACATTTGCCATTATTCTAACCATACATCCAAAGCTATTTGTAGCTTCTAATATATACGTCCCTGGATTAGATACAAATGGTGACATCTCTGTACTTTCGAAATCTCCAGGACCACTCCAATAATAAGTAAGGTCTGTTTCTAAGGTAGTCGTAACTAACTGCACGCTATCCATCAAACAACTAATAATGACATCATCGACATTCACTACTGGTGCTAAAGTATCTTTTACTACTATGTGGCTAAACGTATCTATACATCCATTGCTCGTTGTCGTAACTAACTGATACATTCCTTCTTCGGCTACAGATATCGTATCTCCGATACCTACAAACCCTTGATCTTGATTTGCCCATTTATAGTCAATAGTATCTATGGCCGGATTTACCGTAATTATAGATTCAGGAGTATCACAATCTATTATAGTCGATTGTATTGTAAAATTGGTTCTTACCGTATCTATCAAGACGTCATATTCATACTGCTCTATACAGCCATTCTCTAGATTTTGGAGTCTAAGAATGTATGTAGTGTCCTGCATCACTTGTACCGTGTCTCCAAAACCAAATCCTTCAACTATATTGGGGCCATCCCAAACATATGCAAATGAAATACTATCTGGCAAAATAGCAATAATCGTAGCTGTATCTATGGCGCAGGTAAGCGTGTCTCCCTCAAAAATCGGTACCGGCACATCTAAATCCTCTACAACAAATACACTATCTCTACCCAAACATCCATTAAGTGCAACACCTTCTATATAATAGGTGCCACTAGTAGCTACGAATATATCTTCGATACTAGCAGACAGAGGTCCTGTCCACTGCAAGCTTTGTAACTCAATAGATGGAGTCATATCTATGAGTACTGCAGGATCGTTACAACTCAGTGTATCTACATTAAATGTAAAGGACGGTATACTCTCATCATTAAATATTTCGTGGTACGCTGTATCGGCACAATTTCCTGTAATAGCACTTAATCCATACACTCCTGCCTCAGTGACCGTAATGATTTCATTTCCTGCAATACTTGGATCTATGACATCATTGACCTTAAACCAATTTAACGTAGTGCTCGGACTCACGATAGATCCAGATGCATCTAATACCACATCACCATCAAGACAACTAATAGTATCAGAATCTGCTATAATAGAGGCTTGATTATCTATGACAAACAAATTAAGTATGGAAACGCTATCACAAAAGGATTGACTGAAGCTAATTACATATTCCCCAGTTTCTGTGTATTGATTACCATCTAATGTGAGTACCTCGCCGAGGCAAATCGTATCTACCGTCAATATGGTATCTGGCACTTCTATGATATTAATAGGAATACAATTGGTACTCAGAGCTGCGCAATAGTCGCTATCGTCAAAAAGGTCCAATAAATCGTTATAATCTGTACCGATGACATCATCTAATATGTCTTCTGTCTGCCCTATCAAACTCGATATTCCACAGACTTGGTACGTTCCAAAATTATATGATGTAAGATTTGGATCTTCAATTGCTCCAATGACTTCTCCCTCTTCTACTATCAAGTAGTTATAATGGTAGAGGTCTACTGGTGGCTCCATCTCGAACACTGGCTCGACCTCCAAATTAAGCGCTGGATCACTTTCACAATAGTCCGAATTTATCGCTGGTAATGTACCGCCACTGGCAAAACATTCTTGACAATAGACATTAGTAGAATCACAGAAGGTCAACTTAATAGAGTCTATTGCACCTTCATCAAAAGAGAACACATCGGTAAAACTTAATGTCCAAATTCCATTCACTGGACCAGCATCATAATCTTCCAAACATCCTTGCTGTGGATAATACTGTCCATTATAATTTCCAAATATCCCCCAATTGTCTTCTGTCGTAAATACGTCTCCAAGTATTGGTAAATCAGGCATAGCGGTAGAATCACATGGAACAAACTCTAATCCCCAATATGTAAAATCTGTAGGTCCCCCAGCTCCTGTAGATGGACCTACGAGTATGATGCTTTGACCAGAAGGTGATTCTAACCTGATAGATATATCACGGATACTCTCATGGTTAAAGTACAACTCTACTCCGCAGAGACCTTGATCAGCGGCTGAGAGATCATTATTAATAGCGCCATCAATTAATATCTCTATTGAACCTGTAGAATTATCTAATATAGGTGCGCCTAACGTAACATCGCATTGCCCCATCAGCGTCATAGCTGAACTAGCAAATAATATTAATGTCAGTATAGATTGGCGAAGGTTCATGGTCGGTACGTAGATATTATAAAACAGTAATGGGGCTAAAGCCTACTAGCTTAAAGCCGAAATACAAATAAATAGCGCGGAGATGAACGTAAATACGATTACTTAAAGGGTTTCACATATTTACAATTGCAAAGGTAGCATTTATACTAAGCTAAAAATAGTAAGTGTTGATTAATATAATCAAAAAAGATAAATAATTATATGTGTATGTTCTATGATCGAAAGTCCAATAATTACAAAAGGGAGCTTCTAATTAAAGAAGCTCCCTTGTATAGTATAATGATTTAAAACTTCTATTTCACTATGGTCACATCACCACCAATAGTCTCCGTAGTTCCATTTACAAATAGTACTTCAACTACATAAACGAATACACCAGGATTTAACGGCTCTCCTTTGAAAGTACCATTCCATCCATAAGTAGGATCACTAGCTGGTTGGTTTTCTGATAAGAATACTAATTCTCCCCATCTATCGTAAACTCTCATACTAAGTACAGTCTCAACATTGTCACTATTTACATAGAATACTTCGTTGCTACCGTCATTGTTAGGTGAGAATGCGTTAGGTAATACTACATCCACAATTTGTGATACAAGTATTTGAGTAAATTCAGTTGCGATACAACCACCGTTGTAAGTTACTTCCACATTAACATTCGCATTTTGATCTGCGATGATCGTGATAGCGCTACAATCTGCATCAGAACAAATAACCTCTCCATCTACAGTCCACTCGATGTTATCAATAACGAAGTCACCTAAGAACTCATCGATGCTGAACGACACTTCATTTCCAATATTAGTTTGGATAGGGTCTCCAAGATCTAATACTAGTAGGTCTGGATTCACAATAGTGACCGATTGCTCTGAATCACAACCACTACCACTACTATCCTCTATTACAATGGTATATGTTCCTTGTGCTAAGCCAGTGAAACTTGTTGTAGTTTCAAATGGTCCTCCGTTAAGGCTATAAGTATAATCTCCATTCCCTCCCATAGGATTGATAATAGTAATCATACCGTCTTCAGCTCCATTACAGCTAATTTGTTGTACATCCAACTCAAACGTAGGCACCTCTGCAGAAACGGTTACCGTTACATTGTCTGTATTAGTACACATTGTCTCTGTGTTAGTCACTACAAGAGTATATACACCTGCATTAGTAACTGTAATTTGAGCTAATGTAGGGTCAGCTATTTCTGCTCCACCAGCTTCTGTCCAAAGATAAGTAAAGTTAGGTCCAGTAGAACTTGCTCCTCCAATCGTACCAGAAGTAGTTTCACAATCAAGAACTGGCGCCATACCTGCATCTGCATTCGGCACTGCCTCTATTACAACTTCTACCATTTCAGAGACATCCATACATGGTGCATCTCCAACGATACTATAAGTAAATGAATATGTTCCAGCTGCTTGACCAGCGATATCAAAAGTCCCTGTAGGATCGAATGCTCCACCTGTAGAAGAAGATGTTTCCATCCATGTTCCGCCTGCATCTTCACCCATCAATAATTCTTCAAGATTAACTATCTCTGTTTCATCTTCACAGAATACAGTATCCCTAGGCATACCTGCAAATGCTGGATTAGAAACCTCGATAGATGTCTCCCAAGTATCTTGACAATCTTCTTCTGGATTATCCATTGTATACATTAGTACATATACTCCAGCGTCTACATCAGTAAGGTCCACACTATTCGCCGTAACTGTCAACTCTGTAGATGACCATGTTCCAGGGAATGTAGCATTATTATATTGTGTCAAATCAACTACTCCTTCATCAGAACATTCGATTGATGGATCTAATGGTGCCGCTAAAGGACAAAGACAAGGATCTGTATTTATTTCAATTGTATAACTCTGAGGAATACATGGTGCATCACTCATAATAGTATACGTGAAAGTAAATGCCATATCTCCTGGCACACCTACGAAGCTTACATTGGAATAATCAGTAAGGTCAACGCCTGCCCCATCAGTATCAGTCCAAACTCCATTTGGTTCGCCATCTATTACTAGAGTATTGAAGTCTAAGAAATTAGCTCCATTCTCTGTACCCGTGCTGACACATACATCTGTATCCATTCCAAGTACTGCAAAATTCTGTGCAGATACAGATAGTATAACTGTACTATCTGGCTGACAGTTAGTCGCTGGTACTGGATCTAAAGTATACGTGAGCATATAGTCTCCTGCAGGTAAGTCTAAATCTAGCTCTGTACCATTAAGAATTACATTAGCTCCTAGCGGATCTATTACAGTCCAAGCTCCAGTGCCGATCATAGGGTCTTGCAGTGTAGTTAAGTCTAATGGTATAGTCTCTGAGTTACATACTGGTGCTGGCTCCATTACATTGATATTAGGACAATCACAGTTTGCTACTGTTACTACTACTGTAGTGCTCGCAGGCATACATGGTGCAGTTGCAGCAGTTGTGAAAGTAAATTCCCATACAGAATTAATAGGTAGACCATCAAAATTAACACTAGTAACATTATTAATTAAGTCTGGGTTAGTGTCTTCTATCGCTTCTGATCCTGGCTCAATACTCCATACTCCATTACCTACATCTCCAGAAATCAATTGTGTAAGATCCACAACAGTAGAGCCGACATCGGACATCACATTACAAGGTGATGCTGTAATTGAACTTACTTCTGGCTGATTAGATACTATGATATTGATAGGGAATTCGGAAGGACAATCGCCTCCTGGATCTGTATCAAATACATAGTTGAATGTATATAGTCCTGACGTTAACTGTGTCGTTCCATCATTAGAGTTGAATACATTTCCAGCTTCTAAAACAACTGGTCCTGTAGTACCACCTATAACGTATACCCAAGTACCTGCCTCATCAGTAGTAATATAATCATCAAGATCAATAATGCCAGAATCATTACAAATAGCATCTGGGTCAGTTATAGATACTTGAGGACAATTACAATCGATTACTTCTATTGTCACATCCGTAGATACAGGTCCACATGGTGTTGTACCAGGCACTGTATAGGTAAATACGAATTCCGTTCCTGGAGCAACTAAATTACCATCAAATATATCTGGTACAGGGTCTCCATTTACGTCTGTCCAACTACCACCTGCTGTGGTGTTAGTAGAAAGCGTAGTATTAAGGTCTATAGTCGTTGGACCGTTTCCAGTATTCGCATTACATACAGTGTTATCTACTGCCATAGCAATCGCTTCTTCAACTATTACAAATTGAGCCGTATTAGATTCTGCACAAGTGCCACCTACTGGACTTACAAGTGTCATAGTGAATTCGTAAGCACCAGCGGCTAATCCTGAAAGATCAACCATGGTACCTGCAACAGGTACCACATTAGCTCCAGTAGAAGTCCATGTGACATCTTCATTCGTGTTTTTCAATTCATCAAGATCAAACATAACACCTTGAGTATTACAAAGTGTATCTGTAAGTACAGCTACAGATGGACACGTACAGTTAATAACCATTACAGTCATTGTATCTCTTGCGTTCGTACAAGGATCCATTGCTGTATTCGTTCTATACTCAAATCGATATTCGCCTAAGTTTACATCTGTGAAATCAACTGCATTAAGATCAGCGAGATCTACTCCTGGATTATCTAAATCTATCCAAGTTCCTGATACACCTCCCACTACTTGATCATTGAAGTTCAATAATACACCTGGTGCTAAGCCAACATCTGCTCTACATATATCTGTAAGTTCTGTTACTTCTACTGTAGGAGATATACTTGGTGTGATCGTAGTACAAGTAGAACCTGTACAACCCGCTGCAGTATCTGTAACTGTAACACAATATGTTCCTCCACCCACTTCGATTGAGAATGTAGTACCTAAATCTGTACCTGCATCATCTTCCCATTGGTAAGTAATACCAGGACTATCTCCTGCACTTAATGTACCTGTATCTCCATCACAAAGTGAAAGCGTATTGAGTGATACGGATAAGTTAAGATCCTCAACAACTGTTACCGTTGAACTTGATGTACATCCAGCAGTATTAGTAACTATTACTGTATAATCTCCTGGTGTATTGATCACTACTTCCGCCGTAGTTGATATTTCTGTCATTCCTGACATCCATGAATAAGAATCACCTCCTGATGCTGTCAAAGTAGTAGAACTACCTGCACAATATGAAAGTATCCCTGCAACTGAAACTGTCGGGTTAGGGTCTACTTCTACTTCTATACTTTCCACACCGGTACAACCTGTAACGGCATCCGTAACTGTGACAACATATATAAAGTTAGTATCTCTATCCGCAGTAATAGTAGCTACACTTCCTGGATCAGGCATAACATTCCATTGGAAATCAGAATATAGTGCTGGATCATCTACAGATACTGTTGATGTCTCACCTACACAATGACTTCCACCAGTAAGAGTAGGCTCTGCACCTGCATTGAGATCTAGTTCTATATCCTCTGTTCTAGCCTCACATCCATCTTGATCAATAGCGACTACAACTACACAGTTGTACACGTTAGGATCTATGGTCCAAGATGCCGTACTACCATTATTATCAAAAATAACGATACCATCACAAGTGTGTAATTCCATCATACTTACAGGAGGGCCTGAAGTAAAGAATCCTGCTGCATCTATAGTAACAGTTCCTCCTACTCCTCCACAAGGTATTTCAAAGTCTTGTACTAGTATAAATGGTTTTCCACCTACAGTAATTTCTATCTGTTCTGAGTTTTCACATCCATTAGCATCTGTTACATCTACGAAAACAGTATATGTACCTGGTGTACTTGTTTCCTCATATACAGTTAATACTCCATTATTATTAGCATTATTTCCTAAGTAATAATCGAGATTATTAAATCCAGGATCAACGTCCCAATTGATTGTAAATGGACCTGTTCCGCTAGTAAACTCTACTTCAATACTTAAGAGTTCTTCTTCAATATCATTTTGACAAACTGCATCTGCTGAAGGTAATAAGTCAAATTCAACTGGTGGATTCCAGAATACTTGCACTTCACTAGAACCTGTACAACCTAAGTCATCAGTTACGGTCACTACATACGTTGTAGTCGTCACTGGAGAAACAAATATATTAGGAGTCTGCTCAAACATAGGAGCTCCCCATTGATATTGATATCCCATACCTGTACCACCTGTTGGAGTAGCGATTACTTCTATCACATCACCATCACAAATAACAAGTGGGTTATTGAATGTTACTTCTATTTGTGGGTATACAATTACTTCTATAGTATTAGTAACACCAGGACAAGGCTTAGTAGGATCTACAGAGTAAACTTCATAGAATACTGTTTCGACCACGCCAGATGTGTTAGTTAATGTATTATCTATAACTCCATTACCACCTGTGAACATAAAGTCAGTTTCACCATCGACACCAGGATTATCAATAACCTCTACTATGATATCTACTGCTGATCCATCTTCTGATGAAACGTTGATAGCTAGCATATCTGTGTTACATATCTCTGTATCGAGGCCTAAAACTTCTGGAGGCGTATCACAATTAATCTCCCAAGCTGGACCAGTAATAGATGGATCGATAATACAAGGATTATCCTCCCAACATCCTGAAACGGCATCAGATGTAGTCTGAATTGAAATCTGTAGATCTTTATTTAATTCACAATCTTCATCAGGGACACCATCTCCATCTTCGTCTGTAAATGCTTTTACGACTAAGTCGAAACATACATCTACATCGACGTTGACACCTCCAGCAACTCCGAAGTTTTCTAATGGCACACATGATCCTCCAACACAAGTAGTACTACCACCTGCCGTATTATTAAACCATCCACTTGGTAGTGGTGAGTTAGGCGTCAATGGACCAGTACAAGGACAACTAGTATTACAAACTGTATTACAAAGTTGTAGTAATCCATCATCATTCGTATAAGTACATAGGTTAGGTAAAGTATATATCGATGTACTTGTAGCACAAGGGCCTTCATAATCTACCCAAGCCCAACCTGCACCAAGGTCGATAGCCTCAAAATCTATATTTTCTAAATCCCATCCACTACCAAATGTAGGGATGATACCATGTAACCAGTCATTACCAGTACCTGCTGTGTTATAGTTAAACTCTAAACAAACTTCTACTTCTTGTCCTGGACAGAAATTTTCAAAATCTTCCACTTCTACTACTTCACCATCAATCTTAGCTTCCCACTCTCCGTTACCACAATCAATAGCGTTTTCACCACTACATGCGATACATCCAAGTGACCCTGCATAATTTAGTGTAAAGTTAGGATCTTCAATCTCTCCAAGACCCGTAATCGCTACCCAATAAGTTGCTGGCGTTCCTGGAGGATCTTGAACGATAGGAATAGTAAGATATACATCATCCAATCCAGGTACTCCACATGGGATCGCTGGTGTTGGCGCTGGCTCAGGATCTGATACATTGATCATATCATCACAAGATCCAGTAGTTGACTGCCATATAGACCATGTCACATCAAAACCATCCGCTGTCACTTCTGTAAGTAATACTGTAGCATCAGGAGAATCTATATCTATCTGGTACCATACTGTTGGTCCCATATCACCCATACACGCTATATTCACATCTTCAGGACATGCAAAATCTAAACATCCTTCAATCGAGAGGATAGTCTCTCCATCTTCACAACTCGCTGGAGTTTCTGTCGTGAGCACTTCTGCATCTACACATTCATCAGCTGTACAATCACTATCTTTTTCAGTTGCAGAGATAGAAAACTCTCCACACTCTCCATCTGTAGAGGCTACCTTCACATAATAGACTAAAGTAGGATCACATAGTGCAACCGCTATTTCTACAGTTAAGTCTGTACAAGATGCTTCTATAAGCGTAAGGTTTCCAGGGTTACCGACGCCACCTGCTACAGTACTAGAGTATACCTCTACAGTCATGTTTCCACTGATTGCCATACCTGCTGGATCCACGTTGACAAAAAATCCATCCGCTCCACCTGCTGGTGTAAATGAGTACCATACTGCATTTTCATTTGAAGCGCCACCACATTCAAGGTTTGCCCAATCTGCTGCAGGATCATCTGTATTACCGATAGCACAACAAGTAGTACCTGTATGCCCTGATGCTAGATCCCAAGGACCTGTATTATCTGCATCAGCAAACGGACTATCGTTAATCGGTGGTACATCTACTTTTATGTTCATTGTAATTTCGCCTTCATCTCCAGCTAAATCACTTCCTATTATTATTTGATATGTTTCACCTGGTGTAACAGGTACATCTTCAAGATTTATTTCACCATTACCCACTGATTGACAGTCGATAGCTACACCGGCAAATATATCATCACAATCAACCTGTACTACAGCTAGCTGTAAATTACCTGCAAAACCAGATATCAGATCTGTAGTAATATCTAAAAGAGTAGCACCTGGTTCGTTAGGAATTGTTACTTCATACCATACTGCTGGACCTTCCGTAAAGTCACAACCTGCAGCATCAGCAATAGCTTCTGGACAAGCATTCTCTGTAGATACATCCACAGGAATAAATTGACAATACTCATCACTTGTAATATCTATCATATGCGCTGGTCCCATTCCAGAACAGATATCATTATCTACTGTTGGAGGAGCTGCTACAATTTGTATTTCAAAATCACCTTGATCCATATCTTCACCCGATGTAACTTGAATGAACCATTCTGATCCTTCCGGAGCACAATCGAGATCTAAAAATTGATCTCCAGCCTCACAAGATGTTTCAACCGCGGCAGGTAATCCTGCACAAGCTGCATCTGAGTATGGTCCTATAGCCATACCTACATTGCCTACGATAGTTACGTTAGAAAGTATTACTCTAAATCTACCAGATCCAGGAGGTACTACAAATGAATACCATACTGATGATACTTCACCACTTGAACAATCTGGATTAGCGGTCTCAGGAGTACAAGAAACTGTACTTGCTGGATTATCGACAACCATACCATCAAATAATTCGACAGCATCACAAGGGTCATCATTTACACAACCTGAATTAATTTCGAAACAATAATCGAAACTACCACCCACAGCACCTTGAGTACCTACGGCAATCCAATATTGCTGACCTGCTGCTGGTGCAGGAATCATTAATGGTCCTGAGTTAGCTACATTACCACCACCGACAATACAATTTCCGATTTGTGTAAGGGCAGCACAACTACCTTCAAAAATAGCTACTACTGGAGTATCAAAATCTGCATTAGTAATGGAAGCTGAGATAAACTCACCGTCTCCATCGTTAGTCACAGAATACCATACTACGTTATTTATTTCTACACCACAATCGCCTATAAATTCTGCACAGGCATTAGCATTACAATCTGTAACTGGAGTACAATCATCATCGGTAACTATTTCACCTTGATCTGCTCCACCGCCTAATACATCACACTCATCATTATCTATACATGTAGGATCTATTACGATTACTTCTAGGAGTATCTCAAATTCACCTGCAAGATCAGCTTCTGAACTTACCATAATGGAAAGCTCTGTACCTGGAGCTAAACAGTTAAGTGTTAATGGCTCGGTTAAAGATCCTGCATCACAAGTAGTTGATGTTGGAGTTGCTTGCATAGGTGTAGTACATGCTGGATCAAGTGTCACTACCCAAGCATTAATAGGTCCTGCGGCAGTGATAGATGGGAAAGAAATCTCTACCCCAGTCTCACCTGCACCCAATGTATATGAATACCAAACAGAAGATTCACCCTGCGCTGCTGCACAATTAGGATCTTGAAAATCTTCAGTAGCACAGAAGTTATTACCCATAACCGATGTACCAGAAGTTAACGGTTCTGCCATACATGGGTCATCATTATCCGCTGGCGTCAATGTTTTTACTTGGAAATTAATAAGGCCTTCTGCTTGACCTGCGATCGCTACTGCGAAATAGTATGTCGTATTTTCAGCGAGTCCTACTATCTGCCCATCTGCAGTTACACAATCCTGCTCTAATACAAGATTGTCACAATCTCCACTGAAGATAGCTACATACTCACCTGCAGTTAAATCTAAAAATTCGAAACCGATACCGCCCATTGGCATTGGTGCTTCAAACCAGATCACGGCATCTTCATCAAGTTCACATGCTGAAACTCCATCCAATTGAGGCGTCTCTGGACAAGCCCCTACGTTAGGTGTATTTATTGTTTCAAATTCACAATCGGTAAAGTTAATTGGGATTGCATTTGCACAAGCATCTTCATCTGGAACCCCAGAGTTATCTTCTGTTACTGTGATTGTAAATTCTCCTTCATTTCCTTCTGGAGATCCTACTGCGATGATTAGTACTGTTCCTGGAGCTACACATTCGTAATCTAGGTTTGTATTGATCGCTGCACAAGGATCGTCTCCGTCTACTTCTACATTATTAGGATATACAGTACCTACACAGTCTGTGTATAACTCTACTGCTACATTAGTAGCTGGTACAGTACCTGATCCTGCGATAAATATAGTAAGGTCAGTACTCTTAGTCGATGCTACTGTATACTCGTAGTATACTACATGTGAATCCGTAGTACCTAAAGAACAGAAATCATTGGCTGGTGGTGTAGCACAAGCGGTAGTTCCTATTACTCCTCCTGCTCCTGTAGCTGAGATATCTTCTGCTCCTGGATTACAAATATCATTTGCTGGAGGTACTACTGATAATATATCAAATGTGAAAGCACCTTCATCAGCAGTCGCTGATCCGATACCTACAAGTATTACATCACCTGCATTATATGTCACGCCTGAGTTACCTTCATCTGTAAAACATCCTGCTGTACCGTCGAAAGTAAGAGTCCCACAAGCCCCAGTGAAGTATGTAGCAT
Organism: uncultured Saprospiraceae bacterium; assembly: GCA_937995755.1. Classification (GTDB taxonomy): domain Bacteria; phylum Bacteroidota; class Bacteroidia; order Chitinophagales; family Saprospiraceae; genus UBA1994. The sequence goes on from CALKJD010000018.1 coordinate 63,746, forward strand.
AAAATCCAGCCGTTAAGTCTGTAATCTCTAGTCCTACTGCATCTGCTGGTAATGTAACGGAATACCATACTACTGGATCCATGTCATAAGCACAACCATCTGCAGTAAATCCTTCTGGGCACGCAAATTCGTTAGTACCTGAAACCGTCAGTATCTCACAAGGAGTAGCTGACAAGTCAATAGGATCAGCATCCGCACATTCGTCGTTATCTGGACCTTCATTTTGTTCTGTTACTGTTATTGTAAATTCTCCTTCATCTCCTTCTGGAGATCCTACTGCGATGATCAATGTCATCCCTGGAGAAACACATTCATAATTGAGCGCTGTACCAAGTGTAGTACAACCATCCGCGCCTGCAATTTCCATATTGTTATACAGTAAACCTGCACAATCTTCAAACAAGCCTACTGAAACATCTGTCGTAGATACTCCTGCTCCATCTATCTGGATCGTCAAGTCTGTGTTATTATTTGCCATCACTGTGTAGCTATAATATACTACATGTGACGTCGCACCTAATGCACAATAGTCAAACGCTGGTGGAGTAGCACAAGCTGTTGTACCTGCAACACCGCCTGCGGCTGAACCAGTAATATCTTCTGCATTGGCACACATGTCGTTAGCTGGAGGAACTACAGATAATAAATTAAATGAGAACATACCTTCATCAGCAGTAGCCGACCCAATACCTATAAAGATCTCATCACCTGCAGAGTATGTTACTTGAGAGTTACCCATGTCAGTAAAACATCCTGCTGCACCATCGAAAGTAAGTGCTCCACAAGCTCCTGTAAAGTATGTAGCGTAGAAGCCAGGAGTTAAGTCTGTAATCTCAAGACCTACTGCATCTGCCGGCAATGTAACTGTATACCATACTACTGGATCCATGTCATACGCACAACCATCTGCTGTAAACCCTTCTGGACATGCAAATTCGTTAGTCCCTGAAACCATTAATATATCACAAGGAGTAGCTGACAAGTCAATAGGATCAGCATCCGCACATTCGTCGTTATCTGGACCTTCATTTTCTTCTGTTATAGTTATTGTAAATTCACCCTCTTCTCCAAGGTCAGAACCTACTGCAATCCAAATAGTAGAACCGCCATCGACACATTCGTATCTTGTATCAGTTCCAAATCCGTTAGCACAAGCGTCAACAGAATTATCTAATTGAGCATAAGCACAATCTGTATATACTTCAAAAGCACCGCTAAGTGCTTCCACACCTGCGCCACCTGATCCTGTAACATTTATTACTACATCTGTATTATTAGTAGCCATTACTACGTATTGGTACCAAGTTACATGTGATGTAGTAGCATCAAAGCCACAAACATTACCATCTGCTGATGCACAGTTATTATTACTTATAGCACCTGCTGCTGCATCCGCTGTTATATCTTCAGCATCTGCACATAAGTCATTTGCCGGTGGTACGATTGCTAATACATCAAAAGTATAAGCTGCCTCAGAAGATGGATCAGTACTCACTCCTACTAGATAAGAGTTACCCCCAGTCATACCCATAACTGTAGCCTCTGTGGTAACACAATCAGAATCGGCAAAAAACATTCCTGGTGTAGGACATACATTATCTGTAAATACTGTGACCGCTGCACCACCTGTTATATTAGAAATCATTACTCCTGTAGCTGTACCTGGTAGTGTAATCTCATGCCACACCACTGATTGCATATCAAATGCACAAGCAGGACCTGTAAATCCTTCTGGACACGCGTTTACCGTAGTACCTGAAAGTTCTACTGGCATACAATCGAGAAGTGCTACAGAGGCATCTGCGTTGACACAGTTATCATTAAACGGTACGCCCAAATCATTTTCATCTACTGTAATATCAAAATCACCGCCATCTGTATTTGGTGATCCAACCGCTATTATTAATGTGGTTCCACCATCTACACATTCATAAACTACTTGTCCGCCAAGTGCCGCACAAGGGTCACCAGCAGAAGTACCGTATCCAGCCATTGCACCTCCACAATTGAGAAAGAGGTCTATTTCTGCTGCTCCGATAGTAGTACCTGATGTATTTGAGTTAGGTGAAATATCTACTGTTAAATTTGTTGTTGTTCCTGCTGCTGCAGCTACTGTATATTCATAATATACTACATGACCGTCATCTCCTACTGACTGAGTACAATAATCGAACTCTGTTGCAGATGCACATGTATTTGTTCCGTCCAGCGGAGAACCTTGAGTAAGTACTTCAGCGTCTACACAATCATTATTTGCTGGTGTGGCCGACATTATTAATGATACTCCTCCTCCAGGCATTGGTCCTTGAGATTCTATAAGTACATAATATTGTGTTCCTGCAGTAAGCGATGTAAACGTAGCTATGGAATTTGAACTACCATCTAAGGTCGTTCCATCAGTACAATCTTCTAAACTCAATCCACCTCCACATGATCCGCTAAAAAGAGATAAGTTAGGATCTGCTTGTCCAGAAGCTGTATATATAAAGTTAACATCTGCATCGTCTGCTAAGGTAAACTCATACCATAAGTCTGGATTACCAACGAAATCTCCACAACTAGAAACCGCACCATAATCTGGATCTAACGGACTAGTAGGGCAAGTTTCATCAAAAAATGCATCCATATTGAAAATCAATTCACAAGTAGCAGGTATTGGTGTCCCAAAATTCATAGGAAGTGCTCCATCACAAACATTGTACGCGGGTGCTTCTGTCAACACTCTTATCCTGAGTTCCTCAAATCCACTTATATCTGCGGCGAATCCAAAGGTATAGTCTGTACCATTTTCAAAATAGAAACATGGTATATCTTGAGAACCTAATGATCCTTCATACAATTGATCTGCACTACCATCTATCACACAATCCCCATCTTCGTCATATGAGAAATTATAATCCAAAGAACCTTGTCCTTCTAACCTTATAGTGTAATAACCTGATGTACCTGACCAATTCAATGTAATGAATCCAGTTTCATTGTAAGCAACACCGATATTCGTGAAATTGCCCTCATCCGTTGGGAAACTCATGGTAAAAGTCTCATCGAATGAATCATCTGCCGACTGCGTATTTGCTTGAGCATCTGCACATGCATCGAATGCTGGTTGGGCATATACGTTGACCGCTAATAATAGTAAGATTAATTGTAAATAATTTCTCATCACTTGTGTTAAATAAGGTTAGTAGAAGCTAACTAGTAGCGTCTAAATAAAATTTCTTAAAACTGTAGTTACAAATTTTGACCCCGCTTAAATGCAAAGTCAGCTATTCGCTATAATGGTGAGCCGCCTATCTTGAAAGGCCTTTTTTAAGTACACGCACAACTTGTGAAATACAAGTCATTAAAACTGCGGTCTTAGATATTGAAGTGATTATAAAAACCTATTCAAAATTGATCATTAACATTGATTTTCTATAAATCAGAAATCCAGCATTAACGACTAATTTTAACATTAGTCATTACAACTCTTCATTTTCGTAAAAGCAAGAATGGGAGTTCTTGCGTTAAAGTATTCGTAAATTATACTGCAATATAGTATTAAATGTAAGAAAGTGACAATCTGAAGGAAAAAAAATGACTTTTGAATAGGGGTAAGTGATTAGATCAAACAATTAATAAGATCTGTAACACCTTAAAAACAATAATATCAGATTAAAATCATTCGTATTACCCTTGTACTTCTTCGATCGCGTCGATCCATTCTGATGGAATATCGGCTTTAGCTTGCGTCTTAATGCTGTATGGCATGATGACATTGTTAGCGATAGCCACTATTCTATTGTGTTTTTTACTATAAATACGTGCTTCGCAAAGAATCCGATCTGACTTGATTTCTGACACTCTAAATCCTACTTCTACAGTGTCTGGGTAAGTTACTGGATATAAGTATTTACAATCTTGCCATGCTAGTATTGGACCTATCTCAGAGTTATTCATATCATTCTTGCAGAGAAAATCATTGAAGTATTTTACTCTAGCGGACTCTACCCACCCTAGGTAGATTACATTATTTACATGACGAAAAGCATCCATATCTCCCCATTGAACAGGAATAGATACATGGCACGCATATTCTGAAAGTTCCGTATATATGTTAACTGTAGGCATCAGATAGTATTATTGACTTGTATTTTTCTAATAATTTACGAGCATTGTCTTTATGATCGTATTTGTCTTTGATCAAAGCTACTGCATTATCTGCAACTGTCTGCATAAGTGGTAGATCTTTCATACACTCATTGAGAATAGAAACAAACTCCATCGCTGTATCTGCTACAAATATCTGTTCACCATGTTGAGCTTCGATTCCTTCTTTACCAACGGTAGTAGAGACCACTACTCTACCCAACGCTAAGCCTTCTAGTATTTTTACACGCATGCCGCTACCAGAAAACAATGGCACTACAGTAATCGGATACTTTTGAATGAACTCTACCGCATCAGGTACCTCTCCATGTATGACTACATTATCCAGATTCAGATTAGCTATCCATTTTGGAGTATTACGTCCTGCGATATGAAACTTAACTTCTGGGTGACTCTTGCTAAATGTGGGCCAGACTTCTTTTATAAACCATTCTAAGCCTTCAATATTAGGAAGCCAATCCATAGAGCCAATAAAAGAGATGTCTTTTCCTTGAAGCAATGTTGTATTCTCGACATACCTATCGACTTGTAGACCAATAGGTGACGCCATCGCTCCATTCTTATATCCTAACTTCTTAAACTTCTGAAGATCACGATCAGTTACCGCTACTAGGTAATCGTAATCGTTGAGATGCGTCAACTCAAAGTTCTTGAGTTTCTTAGTAAGATGCTGGAGGTACCATTTTTTGGGTAAGAACTTAGTATTAGCTGATATGCGCTCCCATATCTCAAACTCAACATTGTGTGATCTCATAGATACAATGGCCTTACTATATTGCTTAATCGTGTCTATATAAGGAGTGAGATACAAGGTTTCTAGTTGCACTACATCAAAATCTGTAGCTTGGAGGAGCTCAATTAACTTATCGTTATACTCCTTAGATTCAAATCTAGAAATATGGTAAGACTTATTAGAAAACAGATTAGCAAAGGCGTCAAGAGGCTTTACTCTATTGTCGATATCAGTGACATGTATCTCCTTATAATGATTAAACTCTTGTGGCAGTTTATTGATCTCCGTGTAATGCTTCGTTGTGTTCATAGCTAAAAGCGTTACCTCACAGCCAAAGTCATGAAAAGCCTTACTTAAATAAGTTACTGCAATAGACTCACCATCCTTGAGCGGGTAAGGGAATTTTTTACAGAGTTGGAGTATCTTCATATCAATATGAAACGGACGTATTAATTATAATGCGTCCAAATGTATAGTTTTTTCTTTCAATACAATATGACTATTGATCAATAGATCTTATCTAAAAACCTCTTGGTGTAATAGTCTATAATGCTGCTTCGAGGATATAACAGATATAGCTTTATATTTATTTTCATTACATACAGATAATCATACTTATACACATATAATTTTTCTAATCCTTAGATATAATGCTCAACACGTGATATATATAGTGATATGCCATATATCGATTAAAAAAATTAATTTTGAAGTAGAGATGACGATATCTCGTAGATAAAGGAAGAACATGATACAAGGTAAAGGCATCATCAAGTCATATGAAGACCTACAAGTACTCAAGGGTGTTGACATTAACATAACCAAGGGGGAAATAGTGAGCATTATAGGTAAGTCAGGAGCTGGCAAGAGTACCCTACTTCACATTATAGGTACACTTGATCATCCTGACGCAGGATCTATAATCATCAATGGTGTAGATACGACTCAATTAAGTAAAAAGGATCTAGCAAAATTTAGAAATGATACGATTGGGTTTGTATTTCAATTTCACCATTTGCTTAATGAGTTTACGGCATTAGAGAATGTAACTATACCTGCCCACATACAGGGTACTAATGCGAGTGTAGCGGACAAGAAAGCCAAAGAACTATTAGATTACTTAGGTTTAGGATCTAGAATGCAGCATAAGCCCCAAGAATTATCAGGAGGAGAGCAACAGAGAGTTGCCGTGGCCAGAGCTTTGATTAATGATCCAGCAGTAATATTTGCCGATGAACCTACTGGAAATCTTGATGCAAGCAGTTCGGATGATTTGCATAATTTATTTAAAAAACTACAATCAGAAATGGGCCAAACGTTTTTGATCGTAACACATAATGAAGAACTTGCCAACTTGAGTGATAGAACTCTCACAATGCAAGACGGACGTATAATTAGCTAGCCCATGAGTATCAATACATCTACAAATAATCAAGATTTTAAAGAAGGTATATCTAGATTAGGAAAATACTTTCGCAATGTTATAGATCTTAGTCAAGGTGTTGACAAACGATCTGTAATAGAAGAAATTTCGCTTCAAAAATCAATGAGTGGAGCCAATTCATGGATGCTCATGTGTAGTATAGTAATCGCATCTATAGGGCTTGACATCAACTCCGCAGCGGTTATCATTGGTGCCATGCTTATATCGCCACTTATGTCTCCCATCCTAGCTATCGGACTAGGCGTTGCTATCAATGATAAGGACATGCTGAAAGATGCATTATTCCAATTTAGCATTGCATTGGGCATCGCTATTGTCACTTCTACTTTGTACTTCGTAATATCACCATTTGGTGAGATCACAGAGCAAATTGAAATGAGGACAGAACCTACCTTCTTGGATATTCCTATTGCATTTTTTGGTGGGATTGCAGGTATAGTATCTATCGCACGTAAAGATATCTCCACCTCGTTACCTGGAGTAGCGATTGCAACTGCCCTTATGCCACCTTTGTGTGTAGTTGGGTTTGGAATATCAGAAGGAGAATGGGAAATCGCAGCATCTTCTTTTTATCTTTTTTTATTGAATATATTTTTCGTGAGTTTAGCTACCTACGTAATTGTTAGATTTCTCAATTTCCCTTATAAGCAATATATTAACGAACAAGAAAGAAAGAAAAATGTACGATATGTTTCTTTGATAAGTGTACTTGTAATCATTCCAAGTTTTTTCATTTTCTTTAAGGTATATGATGAGTTTAATCTTAATCTTAAGCTCGGACACTTTATAGAAGACTATATCGCTGAAGATCGTATATATCTCGACGATTATCAGCTGATACATACTGATGGCAAAGACCAACTTATACTGAAGGTCTATGGAGACAAGATCAATAAAAATGAAATTCCATATCTAGATAAAGGATTGAAAAAACATGGCATTGAAAATATCGAAATAGTAATTATTTCAACCTCTGATGTTAGTCTTGAGCGAATGAGTAATCTAGAAAAAAATATTGCAGGAGTAGGTGCTTTAGAATCCAAGTTAGCTGTAATCATGGCGCAACAAGAAGAAGTAAAGCAGAAGAAAATAAATCTCAAAGGCCTACCCAGTTATATGGCGATGGATAGTGTGGAACAAGCCAAATCTATAGTATTATTAAAGACCGCTTTCCCAGAAATAAATAGTATTAGCTTGAGCTATGGAATACAATCTGATTCACTTAACAGAAGTAAAAAATCTCACTTTGCCGTCGTGGATTGGAATGACATCGAAGACCACACTGAAGTTGATAAAGATAGACTCAAATCATTTCTAAAAAAACAATTTGAATTAGAAGACATAATTTTAAAATAACATGAATGCACACGTACTAATATCACTTGCTATTGCAATACTTTTCATTGCCCTACCCGCCTCTGCGCAAAAAACTGAATTTAGTGAGAATTCAAAAAAGTACAGAAGTAGATATATTGACAAAATTAATACCGAAGAAGAAATAAAGAAGAGCTGGGACAATTACGTCATCACAAAATCCAAAGACGGAAAATACTTCGCAAGAGTCTATTACCCTCAGTCAGAACAGATCAAATCTCACGAGCAATACAAGAGCAAAGATCTCATACATAAGCACGGACTCTCCAAGCAATGGTACTCTAATGGCACAATAAAAAGTGAGGGCAATTACAAAGAACATCTCAAGGTCGGACAATGGAAATACTATAATAAACTGGATGGATCACTTAGTTCAACTGGAAGATATAAGTACGGAAGTAAAAACGGTATATGGACAGAATTAGAAAGTGGGGATACCACAGCTATCTATACATATGAGGTAGGTTTAAAATACGGCCCTTTCATTGAATATGACTCCACAGGAAATATAGCCAACAAAGGGATGTACACCTTAGATCAGAAGCCCATGCTAAAATCAGAAACATGTGATGAAATAGAAAACTATTTTGTCAGAAAAGACTGTGCTGATCGTGAAATGTATCAACTGCTAAATTCTAATAAATATTTATCTAATTATTCTAGAAAAAATCGAGTACCTGGAAAAGTGCTTATTCATTTCACGGTAACAAAAAATGGGAATATAGAAAACATTAAAATTTTACGAGGTAAATCCACTAAATATGAAAAGGCCTATTGTAAATCAATCCAAGATTTTCCAAAATTCCATCCTGGGCTTGTTAATGGAAAACCCGCTGATATGATTGTAGATATAGCAATTACTTGGGGAGAAACACAGATAATAAAAAATCGAATTTTCACTAAGCATCAAAATGTGAACTACCCTGCTGGCAACCCAAACTACTAGAATGTAAAACATTGAATACATTATGAAAATCACAACAGCAATTTCGTTTATTTTCTTCACTCTAATTATTAATTTAAACCTTGCATCTGCACAGAAGTCAAAATTTACAGATAGCAGCAAGAAATTTAAAACGTGGTATGCCGACCAATTAAGTGAAGGAGAAAAAATAAAAAAGAGTTGGTACCATTATGTTACTACAGAAAAAGAAGGTTCAGATGGCAAAGAATATTATGCTAGAGTGTTCTATCCTGAAACAGCTCAAATAATATCTCTTGAACAATACAAATCGAAAAAATACAAGATTAAACATGGATATGCTATGTATTGGACAGAACAAGGAATGTTAGCAAGTGAAGGAAATTTTAAAAATGATAAAAGAGTAGGAATCTGGAAATATTACGACCGAAAAGAAGGAACACTCAATTCCGTAGGAAGTTATAGAAACGATGAGAGAACCGGAATATGGACTAACTTTCACAATGGCATTTCAACTAGTATGTATAAGTATAAAAATGGAAAGAGAGAGGGAGAATTTATAATATATGATACTTTAGGAATCATAGAAAACAAAGGGATATATAAAAGTGACACCATTTATAGTCAAGAGGTAACTCCTATCATTAACGATACTGTAAGTATTGAGCAAATGCCAATGTTCTACAGTGAACAATGCCAAGAAGTTGCTATCGATACTGAAAGAAAAAAATGTGCAGAAAATGAAATGCTTCAATACATCTACAAAAATTTAAAATACCCAGCAACTGCAAGACAATTTGGAGTACAAGGGCGCGTGATCGTTCAATTTGTTGTCAACAAAACAGGAGGTATAGAAGACATCTATTTTTTACGAAGTTTGTGCCAATCAATCAAAGAAGAATGCACTCAACTCATAGAGAACATGCCTAAATGGACACCTGGAACGAAAGACGGAAAAGCTGTAAAAGTGATGTATACTTTACCTATACTATTTAAGTTTGATCATTAATAGGAGGCTGATGAAAATTAGCTTTTACTACTAAAACAAAATGCATCATACATTTTTTCCACATAAAATACTGATCCAATAAATTGAGATAACATGAAAGCAATTTATTCCCTTTGGGTAATAATCATTTTAACAATACTAACTCGAAGTATCGCAACCGGACAGAGTCAAAGGCCAATATATCGACATAGCTCAAAGCTTTACATGGACAGATATCTTGATAGATTAGACATAGGAGAAAAAGTAGAAAAGGGCTGGTATCATTATGTAGGAACTAAGACAGCGGATAAAAAATATCTCCTTAGAATATTTCATCCAGACACTAGACAGATGGTAGCATTAGAACAATACAAAAGCAATAAATATCTTAAAAAGAAAGGAATAGCTAAGCATTGGTTTGAAAATGGGAATCTAAAAAGTGAAGGCGCATACAAGAAAAACAAACGAACTGGCCAATGGAAGTTTTATAATTATGAAGACGGTTCATTAAGTTCGGTAGGCATGTATAAATCTGACTCTAAAATTGGGCAATGGACTTTCTACCAGGGTAAACAAAAAGTAAGTGCATATACATATAACAACGATATTAAAGAAGGTCCGTTTATCGAGTACAATACAAAAGGAGAAAGAATTAATCAAGGTACTTATAAAAACGATGTTCTCTATAGCCAAGTTCAACAAGTCACGAATAACGATACTATTTCGATCAAGCAGATGCCGCTTTTCAACAGTGTAACATGCAATGAAATTACAGAATATGCAGAACGTAAGATTTGTGCAGATCATATGATGCTAACTTACATCTACGAGAAAATAAGATATCCAGTTATTGCTCGAGACCATTATATACAAGGTAATGTTGTAGCTCACTTTATGGTTAATGAATTAGGACTTATAGAAGACCTAACATTTGAACAAGCATTATGTAATGAGATTGAATTGGAATGTACCAAAGTCATTACAGGAATGCCCAAATGGATACCTGGAACAACAAATGGAAAACCTACTGCTACAAAATATACATTACCCCTTAAATTTGCTGTGGATTATAATTATTAATCAACTACCCCCAATGTGTGACGAACAACTTCTCTATCACCCCATTCCCTTTATCTATCCATACCATAGGTGATCTATAGATAGCATGTCGTTCTTTAATCAATTCGATTGCAGATTCAAAGTTCATCCATTTAACATTAATATGAGGGATGTGTATCCAATGACTTTTTGTGGGAAAATGAAATTTGAATGCAGTAAAATCTTCTTCCACAAAACGGTTTAGAGACATATAATAGCCTTTGATACAATCAGAATTCAAGACACCCAAATCTTGAATCTCCATTTCATACGGCGTAAATATTTCACCATAAAAAGCTACCTTCTGTGTGACTTCATCCACATTGATTTTGAGACGCTTCCTAGCTGCATCGGTATATAGCAAAGGCATCTGCTTGTTCTTCGTCTTATCCAACTTATACGTGAAAGCATCACCTCTATTAGGGCCAACTAAGCCTTCTACTATTCCATCCATTTCAGGATCTAATAGATAGAATTTATATGTCAATTCAACATGAATGATTTCATCTGTGTCTAACAACTTTATGATATAGTCCAACTCTCCTAGCGTACGCTTATGCTCAATCAATTGTATAGATCGAGCAAGTACCTTGTACTTATTAGATGCTTTCAATAATTGCAAATAAATATGCTCTACTTGATGACCAAGTCTCAGCTTATCTGGAACAGGCCACAAGCGTGTAAAGTCTAACTTTCCATACTCAATTACAAACTGCTCTAATCCAAATTCAGTATCGGACCATAGTAAATTTGATTGTAAAAACCCTTCGTACGACTTGCTCATACCACAAATGTAGTCAATGCTTTATACTAATAAGCACCGCGCCATGGCAACATATTTAAAATAAAATTAGCAATGCTACGTTAGAACCCTAGAAATAGAAAATGGCTTGAACAGAAATACAGTTCAAGCCATTATATATTATATTCATAAGATCAAAATCTAATCCAGTTTCAGAACATCTAAAAACGCCTTTTGAGGCACTTCTACATTTCCGATCTGACGCAGTTTCTTCTTACCTTTTTTCTGCTTTTCTAGTAGCTTACGCTTACGTGAGATATCACCACCGTAACATTTTGCGGTTACATCTTTACGCAATGCAGAGATCGTCTCTCTTGCTATAATCTTAGCACCAATAGATGCTTGGATAGCTATGACGAATTGCTGACGAGGAAGTAGTTCTCTAAGCTTCTTACACATCTTACGACCAAATGATTCCGCCTTAGTTTTATGCACCAAAGATGATAATGCATCGACTGCATCACCGTTCAACATGATATCTAATTTTACGAGGTCTGATGCACGATAATCGATAGGTGTGTAATCAAACGATGCATAACCTCTCGAGATAGATTTCAATTTATCATAGAAGTCAAATACAATCTCTGCCAATGGCATTTCAAAAGTCAGCTCTACCCTCTCTTGGGTTAGATATGTTTGCTTAGTAAGTATACCACGCTTATCCATACAGAGAGACATAATCGAACCGATATATTCTGGCTTAGTAATGATTTGGGCACGTATATAAGGTTCCTCTACTCTATCCAATCTAGTAGGATCTGGTAGATCGTTAGGCGTATTAACCTGGATTTTTACACCTTTCTTATCATATCCAAAATAACTAACGTTAGGAATAGTTGTAATTACCTCTTGGTCATACTCACGAGAAAGTCTCTCTTGAATTATTTCTAAGTGTAACATACCTAAGAATCCACAACGGAATCCAAATCCAAGTGCTACCGATGATTCTGGTTCAAATACTAAAGAAGCATCATTTAACTGCAGCTTCTCAAGACTATCTCTTAGATCTTCAAAGTCTTCATTCTCAATCGGATACACACCTGCGAATACCATTGGCTTCACATCTTCAAATCCATCGATACCTGCTTCGCAAGGTCTTTCCGCTGAAGTAATTGTATCACCTACCTTTATCTCTTTAGATTCTTTGATTCCTGTAATGATGTATCCTACATTACCTGCTTCGAGTTGCTTTTTAGGCACTTGATCCATCTGAAGGATTCCGATTTCATCCGCATTGTATTCGGCTCCTGTGTTAAAGAATCTAACTTTTTCTTTAGCTCTCATTACACCATTAACCACCTTAAAGTAGGCGATTACACCACGGAACGAATTGAATACAGAATCAAATATTAGTGCTTGCAATGGCGCTTCTGGATCACCTTTTGGTGCTGGAATCCGATTTACTGCAGCTTCTAAGATATCTACGATACCTATACCTGTTTTACCACTGGCATGAATGATATCTTCCAAATCACAACCTATTAAGTCGATAATCTGATCAGACATCTCTTCGATCATGGCACTTTCCATATCTACCTTATTGAGCACAGGTATGATCTCTAGATCATGTTCTATAGCTAGGTAAAGATTGGATATCGTCTGTGCCTGTACCCCTTGAGAGGCATCTACTAATAATAGTGCTCCTTCGCATGCGGCGATGGACCTAGATACTTCGTATGAAAAATCTACGTGACCTGGAGTATCTATCAAATTGAATGTATATGTCTCACCATCTTTAGCTGGGTAGTACATCTGTACTGCATGACTCTTGATAGTGATCCCTCTTTCTCTTTCTAAATCCATATCATCCAACGCTTGATTTTGCATCTTACGCTCTGATATGGTCTGTGTATGCTCTAATAGCCTATCAGATAAGGTACTCTTACCATGATCAATATGGGCTATCACACAAAAATTTCTAATATTCTTCATAAGAGCGCAAATATACTTGTATCGTGGTACTTATGATCGTCATCTACTATAATTATCGTAGTTATAACACAAATAATGTCCATATGTATAACCTAATTTGATATTTAGCTCTCTGAATCATTGTTGGATAGAAGTTATTGATGTCGTTGACTTACTTTATTATTCTAAAAAATGCCCTTATATTGGATGCTCAAACCAGATTAACATCATGATCAAAACTATATTATCTGCTTTTGCCATAGCAGCAATACATACTACTAGCATCGCTCAATATACTTTCTCTACTGAAAAAATGGCTCCTTGTACGGAAGTCAAGAACCAACAGAAGACAGGTACTTGTTGGAGTTTTGCGACCACCTCATTTTTAGAATCTGAGGCAATCCGAATGGGACAGCAAGATGTAGACCTATCAGAGATGTATGTCGTACATAATATATACAAGGACAAAGCGACCAACTATGTATTAAGGCAAGGAAAAGCAAACTTTAGCCAAGGCGCACTCGCTCATGATCTTATAAGAGCAGTCACTAAGCATGGTGTCGTCCCTGAAAGCGTTTACTCAGGAAGAGATAATGAAGAAGAAATATATAATCATAGTGAATTAGAGAAAGGGCTAAAGGGCTATCTGGATGGTATTATATCAGCCAAAAACATCGATAGTCATAAATGGCAAAATACGGTTGATGCTATACTTGATATCTATATGGGAGATGCTCCAGAATCATTTGTGATGGAAGGAGATATGAAAATGACAGCTAAATCTTATGCCAGAAAGCTAAAGCTAGATGTCAAAGATTATGTAAACCTTACTTCCTTCTCTCATCATCCATTTTACAACAGCTTCATCTTGGAGGTTCCAGACAATTACTCCAACGGATCATTTTATAATCTACCGATAGATGACCTTCTAAATACCATTGAATTTGCTTTAATGGAAGGATATACTGTAGCTTGGGATGGCGATGTAAGCGAAAAAGGATTTTCGTCAAAAAATGGTTTAGCCATATTACCTATTACCCAAAGTGAAGAGCAATGGAAAAGCCCTGTGCCTGAACAAAAGGTTACTCAACAAAGCAGACAAGACGACTTTATGAATTATAGTACGACTGACGATCATTTGATGCATATGGTGGGAGTGGCACTTGATCAAAAAGGTACGAAATACTTCATCATTAAGAATAGTTGGGGTGAAATCAGTAATTACAAAGGGTTCCTATATATGTCTGAGGATTATGTAAGAGCTAAAACGGTAGGAGTCTTATTACATAAAGATGCTATTCCTGCTCCGACATCTAAGAAGCTATTTACATCTATCAAGTAAGAATCTTATATTTCTAAAACGTGTAAAAAGGAGAAATATCACAATATAGGCAGCATTTAATATTTAGTGCCGTTGTAACAATATATGATCGCTTTACGCACACAGTAGCGACTATATTAATAGACTTAGATCGTCTGTTATTGACTTTTTTTTTTACAAATCTATAGAATGCTAAATGGTATAATGCCACATAGTTATATGAAGATTAAAAACTTAATATTATTCCTATCGATTGGACTTATAGCTATATCCTGCAATAAAGATCCAAACGATCTGAGGGTACTCAATCTTGAAGGAGAAATAATCGTTAGCGCTGATCAGATTTTGACCTCAAATGGCCCAAAATTTAGCTACTCGCTTACCACTGTGAATGCACAAGAGTGTGCAACCTCTGATATAGAATACACTCTCATAGATCAAGAAGGCGAACTAAATCTAATACTAGAGGATATCTCTCAAGAAGAAGACTGTGCATCTGGTTCTGGAAATCCGGTTGAAAGTATACCGCTCAATATAGTGAACGGTGTGACCGAGATCGCGATATCTCTTAGAAATATAGTGAAAAATGCTGGCCGCATAGAGACAACTGAACTTCAACATATATTGAAATTAGATGCGCCTGAAGGGATTGTTGTGGGTAACACTGTTGTCAATCGAATGCCTACGGATGTTCTTTTTGGAATTGTTTCTGGTGAAGATATGACTAATCCATTATTTCAAAATCTAATGGATTCATTAAGCCAATTTAGTATTGATGTATTGCCTGATGGCTATTACACGTCATACTTCTCTATCAATAATCAACAAGCAGAGATAATAGATAATTGGTCTGGCATTACAGATACGCATCTAGATGTGTATTATCGAATAGAAGACAAAGAGGCATTCGAAGCATTCATCACGCAATACAAAGAAAATTATAGCGATTTTGGATTTATTCTTAGAGATGCTGCTAATGGAGAAATCTTATTCCTGTAACTATATCTCGAAATTAAACCCTTCTGCTTTTAACGTTAGATAACGCTCTGGATCAAAGCTAAATAACTTTGCAGGCCTATGTGCTACACCTTGTTGATACTGCTTTACATCTAGCAGCAACTTCATTGATAATATTTTCTTTCGGAAATTACGCTTATCTAATTCTTTATCTAATACGGCCTCATATAGACTCTGCAACTGTGATAAGGTAAACGTATCTGGCAACAACTCGAATCCAATAGGTCTCAACTTCACATTACGCCTCAACTTATCCAAGCTAAACTCTAGTATCTCTTTATGATCAAATGCTAGAATATCTACATCCTTAATCTTAATCCAACTCACTTCTTCGGCAAAACTTAGTGCTTGCGGTGCTACTTTATGGATATTAATCAGGGAGTAATAAGCGATCGTAATTACACGACCAGATGGGTGACGATTGACTTTACCAAAGGTCTTTACTTGTTCTAAAAATACATTATCAAGACCTGTCAGTTCTTTAAGCACTCTGATCGGTGCATCTCGCAAATCTTCATCATTATGCACCATTGCTCCTGGCAAGGCCCAATGGTTAGCAAATGGAGCTTCTGCCCTTTTAATCAAAAGGATTTTTAGATCTGCATCATCAAATCCAAAAATCACATTATCTACAGAAAATGCAGTCTTAAAAAATTCTTTTCTAATGGGCATCTGGGCGTCTTTAATTTAAGCTTCCTCAAATGTATTAAAAGGAAGTGACAAATCAACACTAAGTCCGTAAAATGGTCATTTTACGACTATAATTAAAATTAAGTACCGTAAGAGTAGCTATTCATTATGTCTAATTATTTGTTCATCAATCATTAAGTCAAAATTCAATTGACTAACTTATGCTTTGTTATACCATTACTGCTAATAATTTGACGTATTGAATTCGGTATAATGCCGTCACTTATTGAGATCTAATTACCTTATCACTAGCATTGACAATCGCTTTCGGCATTTTTAATATTATAGAGACTTATGAAATATTTATCCTTTTCTCTGAGTGCTATCGCAACGATATTGCTCACTTTATTTCTCAATGGAAACATATGGAATGGCACTACCCTTCCGCCTCTAGGCAAATTACTCAACCCATTTTCTGGTATATGGCAAAATGGAGAACTCAGTAAAAAGCAGGACTATCAAATAACAAATAGTACAATCGAGAAAAGCATTGAAATCTTACTCGACAAAAGAGAAGTACCTCATATCTATGCCAAGTCGCTAACAGATGCCTTATTTGCTCAAGGATATATGGTAGCAAAACATAGATACTTCCAAATGGATATGATGAGTAGAGCTTCTATTGGACGTGTGGCAGAAGTCGCTGGACCATCACGGCTATCATATGATATAGGACAACGTAGAAAAGGGATGAAGTATGCGGTAGAGCAAGCTGAGGTAGGATGGAAAAAATTTTCAGAAAGTTATGCACTTGTAGAAAGCTATGTAAATGGTGTCAACTCTGCCCTAGAAGAAATGTCAGCCGCGGAATACCCTTTAGAATACAAACTGCTCAATATTATACCAGAACCATGGACCGTCCAAAAAACAATAACGATAGTCAAAATGATGGCTAATGACTTAGCTGGAAGAGGAAGCGACATTCCTTCGACTAACATGCTACAAGTATTGGGAAATGACCTTTTCTTTAGTCTCTATGATGAACACGAAGATGTCGAAACACCAATTATACCTGACGAGTATCTTACTAAAGCTCCGAGTATGAGAGCAGATACGAATTGGGCCGCTATTAATAAAGACATCTACTACAAAACAGATTTCAAAGCCCCCATAAAAGGTATAGGCAGCAACAACTGGGCGATAGCTGGAAAGAAAACAAAATCAGGCAATCCCATCTTTGTCAATGATCCTCATCTTACACTATCTCTTCCTTCGATATGGTATGAAACACATCTTCAATATGATGACGTGAATGCGTATGGTGTAACTATACCAGGAATGCCTGGTCTTATGATGGGATGGAATGATCATATCGCTTGGGGAGAAACAAACGTAGGACAAGACATTAAAGATTATTATGAAATAGAATGGACAGACGATTCGAAATCGCATTATATGCTTGATGGCAAACCAACGCCAACCAAAGTCGTAGTAGAGACGTACAAAGTAAAGGGAGCCGCTGACTATAGTGATACGTTACGCTATACCATACATGGACCTGTAGTACACGAATCTCCTGATGGCGATAAGGATCTAGCGGTAAGATGGTTAGCACATGATGAACCAGAGACGCCAGAAATGATGACATTTATCAATGGCTTAGCAGCAACCACTTATGATGAATACCTCAAGGCTACTGATGTCTTCATTACTCCTGCGCAAAACTTTCTCGCCGCTAGCAAGTATGGAGATATTGGATTGAGAATCAATGGGAAATTTCCAAAGAAAAGTAGCCAAGATGGACGATTTGTAAAGAAAGGAAATCGATCCGAATATTTGTGGAAAGATTATATTCCTAGAAGTGAAAATCCGCAAATGCAAAATCCAGATCGTGGTTGGATTGCATCCAGCAATCAAGTTTCTGCGAGCAGCAAATATCCGTATTATTTTACTGGCAGATTTGAACATTATCGAAACAGAACCATCGATAGTTTGCTAACTCACATGGATAGTATTACTTCTGCTGACATGCAAGAAATGCAGCAAAATAGTCATGGAGACAAAGCGAAAGATTTACTTCCAAAGCTACTTGAAACTTATGCTTCAGATATGAAAAGTGAGGACGACTCAAGCTTCTTACTTGAACTTAAAGAATGGAAATATAATTACGATCCGGAGCTCGAAGCCCCTAGTTATTTTGAAGAGTGGTTTGATAATATATATCGCAATACATGGGACGAAATCTACACCTATGCAGACGACATGCAAATTTTATATCCTAAATCTTGGAAAACGGTAGAGTACCTATTAAAAGAGCCTGATCATGTTTTCTTTGATATACAATCTACACCAGAAAGGGAGACTGCTTCTGATATTATTAAAATGTCATTTGCACAGATGAAAGTAACGATGCAGGCGCGTACTGAAGCTAAAAAGTCAAATGCTTGGAATGACTACAGCCCAATGCATATCTGGCACTTGCTAAGGATACCAGCCTTATCTCGTAAAAATGTGTTACATACTGGTAGTGGTGATGCGATCAACTCCAACATCAACAACTTTGGACCTAGCTGGCGTATGGTCGTAGATCTTAATGACAAACCTCTTGGTTATGGAATCTATCCTGGAGGACAAAATGGAAATCCACTGAGCAACCAATACGACAACAATATAGAAATGTGGGAACATGGTGAATATCACGAAGTCGATATATATAGTCCCAAAGAAACATGGAAAAGTAATGGTCTAACTATAAAAATAAATGCGCAGTAATGAAGTCAATTACTATCCTTTCAATAATAATAATTTTCGCGTCCCTCCTATTTCCGTGGTGGATCACTGTAGTTGCTAGCTTTATTTACATGGCTATAAGTCCAAGCAATACTTTGTGGAAATCAATTCGAATTTCGTTTCTATCTGGACTACTATCTTATTTGATTTTTACCATCTACACAAGTATAGGTGTAGAGCGGAATCCTGCAAATCTAATAGGCGATCTATTTGGAGAACTCCCAAGTTGGTCGGCATATATAACCACTGCATTAATTGGTGGATTGGCTACAGCTTTTGGGGGAATCAGTGGACATTTAGGTAGCAAGATAATGAAGTAAATATGATCATTTTTCTACACTTTATTAAGGCCAACTTGTAGATCAATAAAAGTGAATTGAATAGAAAATATATAAAACTTACATCTTATTTAAAATCTAAAACGTCTATACTTTTTTCACATTCTACTAAATCACCTGCGTCATTAGATGCGATGACCACCGTACGTCCATTGATATGTTTTTGCAATAGAGAATGATACCAAGATATAGCATAACTATCTAAATAACTCGTAGGCTCATCCAATAAAAGCAAAGGTGTATCTGATAATATTGCAAGGCCTAATTGCAAGCGTTGTTGCATTCCTGAACTAAAGTCTTTAATGTATTTATTTTGATGTGCCGCTAGATCAATAGTATCGACAAATTCTTCGTATGATTTTGTCTTCATTCGCTTAAACTTTGCCTGTATTTTATACATCTCTTCGATAGTATAATTATCAGTCAGAGATAGATATGGCGCCACCCAACTTACCGACTTATATACGTCAGCAACTTTCACAATTTTGTTATCAAGGGAATGTTTTATTTTACCATCAGAAGGCGATAAAAAACCAGATAAAATTTTAATCAAGGTAGATTTCCCTGATCCATTAAGCCCATTGACACCTAATACAGAACCTGACAATATCTCGAGATCTAAGTCTCTTAATATCCATTGATATCCGTATCGTTTAGATATTTTATTGAGCTCTATATGCATAGATGTATTACGAAGTCTGTCTAAATCCCTTCATTACTCCTCTATCAGAATCAGCTAAGAATGAAAGTATTTTTTCTCTTTCAGGAGAAGCTTTTATAGTGGCTTCAATAGTACGAAGTGCTTGACGTGTATTGTATCCTTTTACAAATAAAATCCGATAGATATCTTGGATGTGATTGATTTGCTTATTAGAGAATCCTCTTCTACGTAGTCCAATAGAATTTACTCCAGCATATGATAATGGCTCTCTTGCTGCCTTTACAAATGGGGGCACATCTTTTCTGACTAATGATCCTCCACCAATCATTGAATGGTCACCTATTTTCACAAATTGGTGTACAGCAGAAATACCACCAATCACAACATTTTTACCTATCTCTACGTGACCCGCTAGATTGACACTATTGGCTAAAATCGTTTTTTCTCCAATGATACAATCATGAGCCACGTGTACATACGCCATTAAGAGACAGTTGTCCATAATGTGCGTTTTGTAATTAGCACTCGTACCTCTATTGATTGTAGCGTACTCGCGGATGATCACATTATTACCTATTTCTAGAATAGAATCTTCTCCTTCGTACTTTAGATCTTGCGGTTCTGCACCAACTACAGCTCCAGGAAATATTTTACAATTGTTACCAATCTTAGTTCCCCTCAGTACTACAGCATTAGGTCCTATCCAGGTCCCTTCTCCTATTTCTACATCAGCTTCAATGGTAGCAAAAGCTTCCACAGTTACCTTCTTACCTAGTTTTGCCTTAGGGTGTATATTGGCTAGTTTATGATGATTTTCCATGTGCTTTTTTATTTTGTTCGCTTTACTACTTGAGCTGTCAATTCTCCTTCAGATACTATTTTATCACCCACATAAGCCGTTCCTTTCATTTGGATGATACCTCTACGGATTGGACTCATGAGTTCCATCTTCAGTAATAGTGTATCTCCAGGAACTACTTTAGACTTAAACTTAACGTTGTCCATCTTAAGGAAGTATGTATCCCATTCTTCTTCGGCGCCCATACTATTAATTGCCAATATTCCTCCTGTCTGCGCTAGCGCTTCCATTTGCAATACTCCAGGGAACACTGCATTACCCGGAAAGTGGCCTTGAAAACAAGCTTCATTAGCTGTAACGTTTTTAATTCCAACTATGAGTTCGTCCGTACAAGAAATAATTTTATCAATCATCAAGAAAGGATACCTATGCGGTAGCATGGCTTGAACTTGTTCTGTATCGAATACTGGTGTAGCTGTAGGATCGTAAGTGGGTCTACCTTTCAATTTACGCTGTGCTTGCCAATGCTTTTTAAGCAATTTCGCAAATTCTATATTGGCTTTATGTCCTGGCTTAGTGGCTACTATTCTTCCTTTGATAGGATGACCAATTAAGCTTAAATCTCCAATGACATCTAATAACTTATGTCTAGCAGGTTCATTGGTAAATCTAAGATTAGAAGTATTCAGCACTCCTGCTTCGTCTACAGTCAACTCTCCTTTACCTAATTTACTAGATAGTGAAGCCAGTTTTTCTGGACTTAATTTTTCATTAGCGATGATCACTGCATTGTCCAAGTCACCACCTTTTATTAAACCTTGGTCAAATAAAGCTTCTAACTCGTGTAAAAAAGCAAATGTCCTCGCTGGAGCGATATCTTTGGCATAAGAGTCATCAAATCCAAAATCTGCATATTGCTGACCTAGATAATCTGAATTAAAGTCAATAAGTGTCGTAATTTCAAAGAAATCAGATGGTAATGCGATCAGTTCTGCACCTGTTTCTTCATCTTTATAAGTAATCATCTCATTGATCACGAGATAATCTCTGTCTTTTTCAGTGTCAATCACTTCTGCAGCCACTAATGCATCATAAAACATGATAGCACTACCGTCCATAATAGGCATCTCTGGCCCATCTAGCGTGATATGAAGATCATCTATCCCTAAAGAATGTACCGCAGATAACAAGTGCTCAACTGTAGCTACTTCTACTTCTCCTTTCCTCAGCGTAGTGCCTCTATTAGTAGCTATTACATTACTAACGTCTGCCGCTAGAGCGGTATCATCATCTATATCTGATCTATAGAATTTAATGCCTGCACCGGCATCAGCACCTTTTAAGGTCACATTGACCATGGCTCCTGTATGCAATCCCACTCCACTTAGGGTTGCCGTATTTTTGATTGTCTTTCTTTTCATATGGATGACTATTAGGGTATCAATCTTTAATTAAGGGCAAAGGTATCGCTTTAGATCGAAAGTGCGTAATTACGGATAACTAGTCTTTAGGAAATACGAGTGTAATGTGTATCTACATATATACTGAATGATGCTTCAATATCATTCACTAAGCCAAACGCCCCTTTCCTGTCTCTTTGTAACTGTGAATAGCCTCTGCCATCAGATTCATCAGCTTAGTCCTTGCGGCGAATCCAGCCCAAGCTTGGTGTGGTGTGATATGGCAATTGGGCAAGCCTATCAACGGATTCTCATCTGAAGGTGGCTCTTGGCTCAGTACATCTATTAAAGCGGTAAATTGCGGATTCTCTTGTAAGTGCTGTGCTAACTCCGATTCTTGGATGTGTCCACCCCTTGCGGTATTGATCAAAATAGCATCCGCCTTCATTTTAGACAAGGCTTCTGTATTGATCATATGCTCAGTGTCTTCATTGAGAGGCAAATGTAAGGTCAGAACGTCAACTGTAGCAAGTAATTCATGCCAAGGCATATAGTGTACGCCATCTATGCGATTCGACGATTTATTCCAAGTGTAGACTTCGCATCCGAAGGCTAAAAATACCTTCAGTACTTGCTGACCGATATTTCCTAAACCTATGATACCGATCTTCTTTTGATTGAGTGCAGAAATGGGATGATCAAAAAATGTAAAATCATCACAAGCAGTCCATCTTCCATTGGCTACATCTTTTTCATACTTAGCCGCATTACTCAAATGAGAAAGCAAAACCGAAAACACATGTTGCGTCACTGATTCACTGCTATAGCCGGCGATATTACTTACTGAGATTCCCAATTCTTTACATGCATCTACATTTACATTATCATAGCCAGTAGCTGATATGACGACAAGCTTAAGATTAGGCAATTGAGATAGTCTCTCTGAAGTCAATTTTACCTTATTAGTAATGATAACATCGGCATGCTTAGCTCTAGAGACAATCTCCTCGCTGGGGGTCCTATCATATATAGTAAGTGATCCCAATGCTTCTATAGGTGACCATGAGAGATCACCAGGATTCATAGCAAATCCATCAAGTGCGATTATATTCATAGCATGAAGATAGTATGCAATCTCTACATTCGGTAAATTATATACCTATGATACTCATAAGATGAAATGAACTATTTACTATTCAAGGCCCAGTCGTATTCGATGTATCCTACTTTTGCACTATTATTGATCGTAGTCTTACTATATTTATTGAGATAGCTTACGATATCTGTTGGAAAGTCTTTAGCGTACCATTCGAAGATTTTACTAATCTGTACTGATCCAACCGAGATCTTATTGTAGCCAGAATTATTGATAAATGCTGTAGCTCTAGCGTCTAAGTTAGATTGAACATTAGCTGCAGTCCAAGCTTTATTGAGTATTGGTGGACAAGACATCGCCGCACAGTTTACCGCGAAATGAATACGTGGCTCGTTAAATTTCGCTCTAATCTTATTATTCTCTATATCGTTAAGTGAAAGTGTCTCTCCACCCATTTTAATCCATTTCTGATCAAAGGCTTTACCACCATATAGGTCCATTATACTAGCGACAGGATAATTATCTACGATGAGTTTTATCGTGTTCGCATTATAGGCATTGATCCAAAAAGCCAATCGCTCATTCTTACTAGCGCTAGATGAAGGTACATTTTGCGAAAGGTAACCAAGGTAATTATCCAAGGTTGCAACTTTAGATTTGATGGCAGCGTAATCTACCAAACCAGCATTACTTACATGGGCACTCAACAGAGCATTAAACGCTGAATGGTCTATAGCTACAGTAGTCTTTTTATCTATAGGATCAGCTATTGTCTCTTCCGCCATTGAAGTTGGTTTATTGAGTTCTGAATTATCTACTAATGACTTCGAAGCGGTAGTAGATTGAGCAGTAGCTGCATCATTCAAAACTGGTGAAGTCGTCTTAGTTTCATAATAACCATAATCTTCACTTTTCTGATTTCCATCCATTGCAGAAATAGCTCCGATCGTCATTACCATTATGGCTATCATTGATTTTATAATCTTCATTTATCTTTTCGTTTTACTTTCTTTATTAGCAATATTACAATGTTATAATTGCGTCGGCAACCAATTTGTTCAGTATCAAAGAGGCTAGCACTGCCAAAAGTCCGCTATCGACCTTCTAATGCTTAAGATTCTCTTAATTATTTATTCGATAATCGAGTCGTAAAGTCATACTTCTTGGTGCTTCCAACTTTCCAGGTCTCTGGGTATATTCCACATTTGTAAGGTTATCTACTAGGAATGAGAGTTTGAGTGTTTTCCATTCATAACTTGCTCTTAAGTTGAGAATATTATAGCCTTGATCGTTGAGATTTCTATAGGCGCCAATTTGCGGTAAGCCCAACAATTCGAAGGGTTTATCTATAGCCTCTACATGACTAGTACGATTATATGCCATGCCCAGTGCAGCGCCTTCAAATGAAGCTTCTATATCCAATTTCATATTATGCTTTGTTCTGTACTTCAGTATATTTTCTGAAGAAGAAGAGGACAAGGCTACTACATCATCAAAATCATCGTAAGTAGGATTGATATAAGTATATCCTCCAAAAAAGCGAATCGGAATTGAACCCAATTCTGCCTGCCCAACTAAAGATAATTCGAAGCCTTGGATAGTCGTGTTTCCTATATTCTGAGATTGAAATCCTAAAGATGGCTGCGTCACTAATGTAAATTCTGTCATATCTTGATAACGTTGATAGAATATTGATCCGTCTATATACCCTTCTATACCGAATACCCTCACTCCTTGCTTTGCACCTATTTCGGCTGTCCACCCTTTCTCTGGCTTGAGTTCAGGATTAGGATATATATTGAAACTCGAAAATGAGGTTACTATGAAACGCTCTGTTATCGTAGGAAATCTATACCCTTGACCAAACGAAGCTCTCAGACTAGAATATTCCGCCAGTTTATAATTGAGTCCTAATCTCGAGATCACTTCACCATCAGATACTTTTCCATCAGGAATATTAAAGCCACCAAAAGACTCAGGACTTTGCTGTTCATTATATTCGTAACGCAGTCCAGCCGTAATGCCTAGACTACCAATTGTTTTTTCTACTTGTCCGTATACCGCATTATTCTTAGCTACAAATGTGGTATCACCAAACAACTCTGAATCACTAGATCCAGACATCAAAGCCACTCCACCGACAAACCTGATTTCAGCTGGCAACGTCGTCTGATATTGATACTCACCGAAATACGTATTGGAGGTATTTCCTTGATCATTATTATTGTTATTATCTACTCTCGAATATCTAGAACGAAGCGTATGGATGTCTCCATTAGCTGTAAAAAACTTTAGACTAGGATCTATGTAATAACGCATACTATTACTGCTAGTAATGGAATTAGTAAATGGCGTATAAATTCCTTTTCCAGCATCATTCCAAATAAAGAAACTTGCATTATCAATCTTATTATATACAGAACTCAAACTAAATAGCCATTGATCATTCATTCTATAGCTACTTGTAAATCCCATACGATATCGATCTTCATAAGTATCTTTATTCCAGCTATCTAGTTTACGATATAGTCCATGCACCATTACATCTACATCACCAAATTTGCGTGCGTGCATTCCTGTGACTTGCTTTCCACTTGGTCGATTATCATCATCATACCATTTTCTGCCATACTCCTTTGGGTCACTAGGATCACTATAGGTAGTTGCCGATACTGACAATTCGGTACGAGGTTTTATACCAGGTTTTATTCTTCGAAGGTTGATAATTCCATTGAGAGCTGATGAGCCATACAACGATGAAGCGGCACCTTTAACTATCTCAATCTGCTCGGTGGCCTCTATAGGTAGATCATTCCAGTTGGGGAATCCGGCATCAACTTGTAGCGCAGGCATATCATCTACTAAGAGCAATACCCTACTACCTGCACCATACGAAAATCCTGATCCACCTCTGATATTCGCTTGTCCATCGACCATTTGTACGCCAGGCACTTTGTCCAATACATCCTCTGCTGAAGAAGCATTAGTACTAGATATATAATCAGATTGCAACACTTCTATCGATACTGTAGACTCACTAACTCGCTGCTCGTATTTACTAGCGGTCACCGTCATTTGATCTAGAATAGTGGATGTAGGAGACAGCTTAAATAATTCATCGCTGACATTAAATCTATGGACAAATACTTGTGTAGTATACCCAATATAACTCACGGTTACTTTAAGTTCTTTAGCTTCAGTTCTGATTATATATTTACCCTCCGTATCAGTAATGGTATTTCCTCCTACAAAGCTAACATTTGCTCCGATTAGCGTTTCTTGGGTTAGCGCATCTACGATGGTTCCCTTTAAGTATCTGTCTTGTGCATTGACAATAACTATCGATAAGATCACAAATAGAAATGAATGGATTAGTTTCATGGGATTGAGTTGTTATTCAGCTAAGATAAACATTTACTTCTAGATTGATCGCTCCGATAAGTGATACTATAAACCTCAATCTTTACTTATATGATCTATTCGCTAGGCGAAACTGAATTCAGTGCTGACTCCACTACGCGAGCAGTTGCAAATAATCGATCCTCTTGGCCAGGTACACACATCAGCAATACACTCGCAGGCAATCCTGTTTTAGCGTCACAATACTCCCACGCAGGAACACTAATCGCAGAGAGATCAAGGTAATTACCCATAGTGTTTGATGTAAATAATCCATTGACTCTTGGATCTAATAAAGAGATCCTATTGAAGACTCCGTGCTTGGGAGCGACCAAACCCAAAGTAGGTAGTATCACTACACTATCCTTCCCTATTTTAATTCTATATTTATCTCTCGCTTCCAAGAATACATTTTCAATTTCTTTACTCTTTTCTATGCTTCTCGATTTCATTATTGGTTTCAGAAGCATCCATTTTAATAGTCCAGGATCTATAGTTCCTTTACCCACTATACTTCTAACAAATTCTTTTAATACTGAAAATCGACCATACTTTTTGTAGCTAGATAAATCCTTAATCCAATTATCATAAAATTGATTAAGTATTATTTTAGGAATCTTTAAAAACAATTTTGGAACATCATCAAACTGAATAGATTTAGATTTCAATCCTTTATTTATTACAGACTGCCTTGCCACATTTACTGCCTCTCTTATTATTTCTTGTCGATAACTAATCGGAAATCCTTCTGGAATAATTACATTATCAAATAATTGATCTGTGGTAGCGATCGGATTTTTAGCGATGACATTATATATCAATTGGGCATCTCTTACTGATCTGCACAAAGGGCCGTACCCCAACCAATTCTTCAAACTCGTATTGATCTCTGGCCAAGTACCTGTACTATCTATTGCCTCAGAGTGCGCTTTAAAACCGACGGTACCACAGAAGGCCGCAGGTATCCTTATCGAC
>CALKJD010000019.1 GCA_937995755.1 uncultured Saprospiraceae bacterium
CATCATAACGAAGGTGTCACTACTGATATATTTAGAACGATGCCAGAACTCGTAGAGTTGATATTTACTGAGCGATATGTCCAGATATTTAAAGATTTATTGGGACCTGATATGATCATACTTCCTGAGCCAGCCATGCATCGCAATAGATTCTATTATTGGCATAAGGACTCAACTTTTTTAGATGAACAAGCCGAGACATTTCATTGGAATAAAGATTTTCAGGCAATCATGGCGGCTATGTACCTTCAAGATAATGATGATGAGTATGGTGGTGGTCTAACCGTAGTACCTCATACTCAACATAATAGAGATCCGTATCATAAGATACCAAAGATGAATATCGCTCAAAGAATATATCTTAAAGTACAAAAGATGCTAGGTCTTTCGTTTTTTGATACATTAGAAAAAGATCCCAAGCTTACCAATATACAATCGATGAAGGGTGATATTGTCTTGATAGATATCAGATTAGATCACAAAGGTACTACGCCCAAGAAGCGAAGAGAAAATTATGATAAATTTGCTTATTTCAACTTTGTATTAGACTCTGATAAATATACCGCTGATGTTATCCGATGCATGAGAGCAAGGCCATCCGGATATTTTAAAGAGTACCTTCAACATGACAAAGAGCTACCTGCTATACTTGTCGAGAAGAGCAAAGAGTTAGACTTCAACATTGACTTTTAGTCTTTAAGAAAAAAAAGACTACTTGATAAAGAACTCGGTATTTTCGACAACATCAATTACCTTGCATGCTCATGGCTTGACCTATTTAAAGTTAAACTTTTACAAAAGCTTTAGTTTTTTAAAATGACTTAATGAACCAATCGTTGGTAATTTGCTTGTCTATAGTCAACATGCATTCGCACAATATAAATAAAGAAAAAATGTCCTATACATCTAATATGTATCAGAAGAATGATATAAAAGCTCCAATAGCAAGGAAAGAATCTCACATCATCACCACTCACGGCGATGATAGAGAGGACAATTACTATTGGATGCGTCTTACCGATGAGCAAAAAACAGCTAAAAAGCTAGATGATCATACACAAGAAGTTGTGGATTACTTAAATGCTGAAAATGATTATACGAATAAGATGACTGACCATCTTAAGCCGTTTCAAGAGACTCTATTTAATGAAATCGTAGGCAGAATTAAGCAGACCGATATGTCTGTACCCTACCGCGATAATGGATATTTCTATATCACTAGATATGAAGAAGGAAAAGAATACCCAATCCATGCTAGAAAAGAAGGAAGCTTAGAGGCTGTAGAACAGATAATGTTAAATGTCAATGAACTTGCTTCAAAGTATGAATACTATGCCGTAAGCGGACTGTCTGTCTCGCCAGATAATAAGATACTTGCCTATGGAGAAGATCCAGTAAGTAGACGTCAATATACTCTTCGTTTCAAAAACTTGGAGACTGGAGAAATGTATGATGATCAAATAGAGAATACTACTGGAGGAGCAACCTGGGCAAACGATAATAAAACGGTATTCTATACTCGTAAAGATGATGCTTTAAGATCGTATAAAATTTTTAAACATGTTATAGGGACTTCGGCAAACGAAGATATAGAAGTGTTTCATGAAAAAGATGACACTTTTAATGCATTTGTCTACAAAACCAAATCAGAGAAATATATCGTTATCGGATCATGGGCCACACTAAGTCAAGAGTATCAGATACTTGATGCTAACCATCCAGATAGCGAATTGAAAATGTTTCAGTCGAGGGTTCGCAACCTAGAGCATTCCATTGGTCATTATGGTGATAAGTGGTACATCCGCACCAATAAGGATGGAGCTAAAAACTTCAAAGTCATGACGACTACAGAAGATGCTACAACACAAGAAAATTGGGTCGATTATATTCCTCATAGAGAGAACGCGTTCTTAGAAGGAATGGATTTCTTTAAAGATTACTTTGTACTGACGGAACGTATTAATGGTATTACTAAGATCCGAGTACAGAAATGGAATGGTGAAAATGACCATTATATCGATTTTGGAGAAGAGGCATATCTCGCCTATACGAGTACCAATCCAGAGTTTGATACTGTGCAGTTAAGAGTAGGTTTCACTTCATTGACGACACCTAATACCACATTTGATTATGATATGAATTCTCAGACACTCAAGAAACTAAAACAGCAAGAAGTGATTGGAGATTTTAATCCCAACAATTATGCTTCAGAGCGTATTATGGTAGATGCTAGAGATGGAGCTAGAGTACCAGTCTCTATAGTATATAAAAAGGGATATCAGAAAGACGGAAAGCAGCCATTACTCTTATATGGATATGGTTCTTATGGTAATAGTATGGATCCTTATTTCAGTTCGGTGAGATTGAGCTTATTAGATCGTGGATTTGCTTTTGCAATAGCGCATATCAGAGGTGGGCAAGAGATGGGTAGACAATGGTATGAAGATGGAAAATTCCTTAAAAAGAAAAACACATTTACAGATTTTATCGACTGTGGAAAGTATCTGATAGACAATAAATATACGAGTACAGATGGTCTCATGGCAATGGGAGGATCCGCTGGAGGCTTACTAATGGGAGCTGTAATCAATATGGAACCAAATATGTGGAAAGGTGTGGTATCAGCAGTACCATTTGTAGATGTAGTCACTACCATGTTGGACGAAAGCATTCCACTGACCACTGGAGAATTTGATGAATGGGGAAACCCTAAAGACAAGGAGTACTATGACTATATCAAATCCTACTCACCATTAGATAATATCGAATCTAAAGATTATCCAGCCATGCTGATTACTACTGGCTATCATGATAGTCAAGTGCAGTATTGGGAGCCTGCTAAATGGATCGCTAAACTTCGAGAAATGAAGACAGACAACAATCCTCTCTTACTTCATACCAATATGGGAGCTGGTCATGGCGGTGCTTCTGGAAGGTTTCAGAGATACAAAGAGACGGCATTAGAATATGCTTTCTTCTTAGATTTAGTAGGAAGGGCCGATATCGTTTCTGAGGCTTAATACAATTAAGATTGGGAATAATTAGAAGAGCTTAATTAACAGATTAAGCTCTTCCTTTTAACACTGACCATTAGATGCTACCGTATTAGTTATATACGATAACATAATATTAATGATCGTTGAATACTTACTTGACCTCTTTTTTCCTATCTTACATAGGTAACTCAAATAAAAGCTGTCTATTCAACATGAAATGCATCGCTCTCATATTAGCCATTTTAATTGCTCTCTTGCCAGTAGTCAGTACAGCTGATTATTTGATCAATGACGGTAAGGCTATGTTTGGCGGAACACTTAGTGAAGAAGAACGTGAAACTGAAGATGAAATAGTAATCGACGAAGAATATGTTTTCAGTCTTGAATTCTATGCGTCTACAACTTCTTTTAAATCTAAAGATCAAAATTGTTACATAGAATGTATGATCCAATTGCAAGATTATAAAGAAAACATTTCGCCTCCTCCGCAAGTGTAGAACTAAGTTCTTTTTATTTCAACATCTATTCTTCAAGGATCTAATTTTATCTAAGGTCTCATTATTTTTCAGTAGCACTCACTTACATGGTTGCCTTACTAATTCTTAAAATTTAACATGAAAAACTATTTCACATTAAAACATATAAAAGGTGACCTTTTTGGAGGAATTACTGCTGGTATTGTCGCTTTGCCATTAGCCTTAGCATTTGGTGTAAGTTCTGGATTAGGACCTACAGCAGGACTCTATGGAGCTATATTTGTAAGTTTTTTTGCTGCCCTATTTGGTGGTACTAACACTCAAATATCTGGGCCAACAGCACCGATGACCGCTGTAAGTATGGTGGTTATAGCTGGTATCGTTGCACTCAATGATGGAGATGTTACCAAGGCATTACCAGCTATCCTAACCGTATTTTTGTTGGCAGGACTCATGCAAGTAGGATTGGGTTTTCTTGGACTAGGAAAATATATCAAGTACATACCCTATCCTGTTGTTAGTGGTTTTATGACCGCTATTGGAGTCATTATCTTGATTACTCAAATTATGCCCTCCATAGGCTACTATCCTAAAGAAGATTTAGAATATGTCAATCAATTTGTACCTCAAGCTGAAGAGTTGATTTTAGAAAACATATTAAAGGACGAAGCTAATGAGGGCTTACTTGTACTAGAAGATTTTGAAGAAACTATAAAGCGAGCTAAGGACATTACTCCTGAAGAAATTCAGAGAGAAGCAGCAACTCTTGCAGGTAGCGATTCGTCTGGAGTGTTAGGAGCATTGAGGGTATTGCCGAGAGGATTTAAGAATATCAAATGGCTTGAACTTATTCTTTCCTTATGCACAATCCTCATCATATTTGGATTTAAAAGAATCACCACAGTGATACCAAGTACATTAGTCGCATTGATTGTGGTATCAGGGGTTGCTTATTTTGCAGGATATGATTACATACCTATATCACAAATACCTAGTGGATTCCCTAAACCAAACTTAGGAATATTTACCAATTTTGATCTTAGCTCAGTTACTCCCTATATCTTTACTGCATTGACACTAGCATTACTGGGAGCTATAGATTCATTACTCACATCCGTAGTAGCGGATAACATGACTAAGACACAACACAATCCTAACAAAGAGCTTGTAGGCCAAGGAATAGGAAATGCTATAGGTGCAATATTTGGTGGACTTCCTGGAGCAGGAGCAACGATACGAACGGTAGTTAACATTAACTCTGGAGGAAAAACAAGAATATCTGGAATGATCGCTGGTGTTCTATTATTAATCGTAATGATCTCACTAGGGCCTACTGCTTCTAAGATTCCTGCAGCTGTGCTAGCAGGTATATTAATCACAGTAGGGATTAGTGTAATGGATTACAAAGGCCTCAAGGCAATTCCTAATATGCCGAAGCCTGAAGTAGCAATTATGCTCATCGTATTGGTCTTATCTAGTGTATGGAATCTTGTCTATGCAGTAGGTATCGGACTCGTCATAGCGTCTCTTATGTTCATGAAAAAAATCGGTGATCTAACGTCAGAAAAATCAGATGTAAAATCGCTTAATGAAGAACCTTGGGCAGATGAATTTGCCTTTCCAGAAAATCTAAAAGAAGAGGTATTTATCAAGCATATACAAGGACCTTTATTTTTTGGAACCACAAGTGATTTCGTCGCCTTATCTAATCAATTACCGGACACAGCGCAAGCCGTAATTATTCGGATGGATAAAACATCCTATATAGATCAATCTGGATTATATGCTCTTGAAGATGTAATCGTTCCGCTAGCTAATAAAGGCAAAAAAGTATTAATCGTAGGTCTTCAAAAGCAACCTAAATATATGATGGAAAGAGTCAACATGATTCCTACATTATTACCAAAAGAACTTCTCTTTGAGAACATCGATGAATGCTTGACTTACATTAAAGAAAATGTTGAAGATATCTATCCGAACAAGTGATAATTAAAAAGTATTCTGTGCCTATTTAAAGGCGCAGAATACTTTTGTTAATTTACAATTTGATCTAGCGTATAAGTTAAGTGAAAAGAACATTTCGATTAGAACTGGTACCAAATATATTTCAGTAGCAAGATTGATATTTCTTTGATAGAATTATTTTCTATCTCTATAATATAGCTGGACAATATTTCTAATCAGTTCGTATCAATTTGTATCAGTTTGTATCATTTACAAACTAGCCTAAATAGGCCTCTAAGCGAGTAAATAACGATAATTCTAAACTAGATTAAGTACCTCGATAATTTTTTCGCATTCTTTCTCCCATGCTAAAGACCCTTTAGCAGTTATACAAGATCTCTTCATATAGTCATATCTAACTGAGTCTTGCTGAAGGTCAATGATAGTTTTCACAATGAGTTTATCTGACAATTCTGACAACAACTCCCCTATTCCATACTTCTCTACCACAACACGATACTCAGGAAAATCCATATGCAGCGCTGGTAATTCAGCTTGTATGTAGTCAAATGTTCTATTAGCCAATGAATGATAATAATTGCCAGCAGAATCATCTAATAAATTAATTCCTATCCAAGCATTACTTGCCCAATCATGCATGTCATTTGGATTCATCCAACCCTGAAAATGTATTCGTTCATGAGCCACAGAATTATCCGCTAACAACCTCAATGCTAATGACCTATCGCCTTCACCTGCTATTCGAAGATCTAAATCTGGCAATGATGACATTGCAAATATTACCTCCTCTAAGCCTCTCCCTTCATTTAATACTCCTTGATACCAAATATAGGGTCTTGCATAAATTAACTTCTTAGTACTTCTCTCCTTGGTCATCGGAAGATTTCTTACCGGAATAAATTCACATCCATAGGTTTCTGCTAATATATGAGCAAGCGATTCGTTTACAGTAAATCTATGATCGTATCCTTTCATCGTCATTTCACCCACTAGAGACCAGATTCTTCTCTTTATGGGAGATGCAATCAACTCAGGAACTTCAGTAAATAATTCGTGTGCATCATGAATCGACAATGACCTTCTTAGCCATGCTGCTATTTTCACAGGCAAAGCTGTATCTAAATCTACACTATACATCAACTTAGGTGAAGAAGAAAAAAGTAAATAATAGAATAATCTGATCTGATACTCCACATAAAATAAGACGCCACTTTGAAATATCATAGATAACCGATGCTGACCAAATACTTGATTGTAAAGTGGTTCGCTGTTTTTCT
This sequence comes from uncultured Saprospiraceae bacterium, assembly GCA_937995755.1. Lineage (GTDB taxonomy): Bacteria > Bacteroidota > Bacteroidia > Chitinophagales > Saprospiraceae > UBA1994. The sequence continues at coordinate 6,715 of CALKJD010000019.1, forward strand.
TTCTGCGTCCAACAAGAGTAACATCATATCCTAAATCTTGTAGAGTAATACATATACGATGCATCCTTTGATCCTGATTGAGATCATTCGTTACCGCTACATATGCATGAGATATTGACAATTAATATAAGTTGGATGTAAAATTCTATTCGCCTCGAAGTCTACTATCTTCTCGCTGCGCATATTTGACGATCTTACGCATACTTCGCATGATCGTAAGTAAGATGACATATCCAAATGTAAATACAAAGAATATCCACTTAAAAGATGCTGCTTCTCTAATAGTCAATCCTGAAAACAAATATGAGATACCTGCACCTAAAGTGGATAAAGCTACATAGGACAAAATAGACTCCGTCCAATATTTAGTCTGATCATCTTCAGCGAAACTCAAAAGACAGTTTGCTAATGCATAGAAAAGCAAAAACGAAAAACTTACCACATAAGGAAAATAGACCTTTGGAGAAAACCAACCAATCATGATAGCAAGCTTGGCCAATATACAAACGACAATAATGATAGCCAGCACTGTCAATGCCTGATACATTGGCCTGACTTTATACTCAAAAATCGATTTATTAGGATCTAATGTCATAATTGGGCTTTCTTATTCTGCAATATACTAACACGTGACTATTTATAAGGTTATAACTACAACTATATAAAGCCATTAAAAGCGTTAATTTATTGTAAAAACGTCCTATCAGACAACTATTGGTGTGTTTTACTAGTATTTATAAGAGAAATGATATTTTTGTATCCCTCTATCTCTGATGTGAAGGGTAAATTTAATTATACTTAATATTAAACGCATACAATGAAAAAACTATTAACCTTAGTACTTGCTTCAGCTTGCTATGTAACGATGTCAGCACAAGCACCTAGCGATTGGTATCACCAAGATCCTGCAGATGGATTCAATGGTGTATCAGTAGATAAGACTTATAACACATTACTCAAGGGGAGATCATCTCAAACTGTAGTAGTAGCGATCATCGACTCTGGTATGGATATAGAGCATGAAGATCTTGCTGATAATATGTGGGTAAATCCGGGTGAAATACCAGGAAATGGAATTGATGATGACAATAACGGATATATTGATGATATCCATGGTTGGAATTTTATCGGAGGTAAAGATGGTAGCCATGTTGGTGGTGACAATCTAGAAGTAACTAGACAATACGCCATTTATAGAGGTAAATTTGATAAAGTATCTAATCCTGCGTCTCTTAACAAAGAGGATAAGATGAAGTATGAAAAATACCTTATCTATAAAGAAGAAGTAGAATCTGCGAGAAAAAGAGCAACTAGTAGAATCGCTAGAATGGATAGCATTGGTACTGAACTAGCATTATCTATTGATGCTGCTGCTACTGCTATTGGATCTGATACGATCACTGCAGCTGCTGTCAATTCTATAGAGGCTGGTGATGATGCTAAATTAGCTATGGCTAAAAGAGTATTACCACAGTTTTTAGCTGAACCAATGACTTCTGCACAAGTAAAAGAAGCTTTAAAAGGAGCTCTCGATGGTGATAAAGCATATTGGAACTCTCAATTGAAATATCATTACAACCCAGATCTCAATACAAGAGAAATCGTAGGTGATGACTATAGTGATAGCAGACAAACAGACTATGGTAACAATGATGTAGAAGGGCCAGATCCACTACACGGAACTCACGTAGGTGGTATCGTAGGTGCTGTAAGAGATAATGGTATCGGTGTACAAGGTGTCGCTAACAATGTAAAGTTAATGTCTGTACGTACTGTACCTGACGGAGATGAGCGAGATAAAGATGTAGCTGCTGCCATCAGATATGCAGTAGATAACGGTGCAAGTGTAATCAACATGAGTTTTGGAAAAGGCTTTAGCCATGATAAAGACATCGTTGATGAAGCGGTAAAATATGCTAAGAAGAAGGATGTACTATTAGTACACGCTGCTGGTAACTCTGCACAAGACAATGACACTACAGGAAATTTCCCTAACGACAAGTATGACAAAAGAGATGGTTGGTGGATATTCAAAAAGGATAAGAAAGCTAAAAACTGGATTGAAGTAGGTGCACTTAACTTTGAAAAAGGTGAAGACTTATCTGCAACATTCTCTAACTACGGTGCTGAAAATGTAGATGTATTTGCTCCTGGTGTACAGATATATAATACATTACCTAATAATGAATACAGAAACCTTCAAGGTACTTCAATGGCAGCTCCTGTAGTTGCTGGAGTTGCCGCTGTACTAAGATCTTACTTCCCAGCACTTACAGCTGAGCAAGTAAAAGATATCATTATGAATTCTGCAATCAAGCAAAGTGATATTGTAAAGAAGCCTGGTACTGATGAGATGGTTCCATTTTCTGAACTATCTGTTTCTGGTGGTATATTAAACATGTATAATGCTGTTGAATTAGCATTAAAAACTAAAGGAAAGAAGAAAGTAAAAGGAAAGAAGAAAGCGTAATAACCTTCTACTTTTATAAAATATGCAATGGCTACTTTCATTTTGGAAGTAGCCATTTTTGTATCCATAATATTATTTATTATAGATTGTTTGTAGAAACAAATCTGTTCCAACACAGAAATGTATAGAACTTTATATTAGGCAGACAAATACTCAAAACACTTTAAATCTATGTAACTTGCCAACGATGAGAAAACTATCCAATTTATACCAAAGAGTAAGGTTCTGCATGCGATTTGGAGCGACTTGGAGTGATAGCTATAAACTCATAATATTAACACTCAACTATCATCTAGCCATAAGGTCCAAAGCCAAAAGACTGCTACTCCAATCAGACAATCGGATATATACTATCCATGCACGATATCATGGAAAAGCATTTCCTTTGTTCTTCAGAAGACAAGACCTTTCTATGCTATATGAAGTGTGGATGGATCAAAGCTATCGTATCACATCAATAAATAGTATAATCGGCGATGTATTAGATATAGGTGCACACGTTGGATTTACTACACTGTACTTTTGGACTCTATTAGGCGATACACACCAATACATCTGTATAGAAGGATCTGAAAAGAATGGCTCTATCCTAAAGAAAAATACAGAGATAATATCACGATGTACGGTATATCAAAATGTAGTAACCGGCGACGGAAGGCAAGTGCGATTTTATGACGAGATGTCAGGTCACCTACATCAAGTCCATGATACATTGGGTAAACTTCAAACCTCTAAGACTATTAACGACTTAATCACTAATTCGAAACATCTAGTGATTGGAATATGTAAGATAGATATAGAGGGAATGGAGCTTGAACTACTAAGCACAAACAATCAATGGTTACTCAAGGTAAACCATCTCTTCTTAGAAATGCATCATCCTGACGAATATGATAGCATTGAAAAAACTTTAAAGATGAAGGGATTAATATCTAATAGCAATTCGGCTATCAAGTATTTTGTCCGCCAAGAACATTAATGGATAGGACGGAAGTAAATTAAAATAGCCCTACATATATGTAGAGCTATAAAAATCATTTAACCTGAACATTTCAATTTGTCTTTTGGGAAGACCATGTCTTTAAGATAGATTCTCAATCAACCATGAAGGTGAAAATACTAACCTCACTATCCTACTAAACATCTTATATCTAGTAACATTTCAAATAATAGACCAATTCGAAAATGTAAAATCGATCTGTCAACTAGCTTGCAAAAAAATCTTACTTACTCATATGAGCTATAATCCTTATATCACAGGCTTTTAGGTGTGATATTTGCTCATATTCTTATAGACTTTACTCTATGCTTCTTGTCAGTGAAATCCCTGATGCAACTGATTGATAGATAGAGTATTATTGCAATTAATACTCATTAACACTTTAAATGCTTACTAAATTATTACTACCTACGCTTAGGTATTAACCGAAAGAATTGGAATAAGCTGGATAACGAATTAGAATTTATACGATCATTTAATAGAGTAGATCTTATAGACCTTTTCTAATAAAGTTTTTGACTTTGTTGGTACGCTTAAAATTCTTGATATTTATAGAGCATTTGAAATTGTTGATTGTATAAGAATGGATAAAAGTACATGGAAAACCTATTGAAATACATTAGTATCACACTTATGCTTTGCATGACCTACACTAGTGAGGGTCAATGTGTAGCTGATTTTGACTACGATGACTCAAGCTTAGTCGTTTCATTTAGTGATAAGAGTCAGCATAACATCAATGATGACATTATCTCCTACATTTGGGATTTTGGTGATAATAGCAATGCTTCAGATCTTGCATCACCACAGCACATCTATGGAGCAAGTGGTGCGTATGATGTCACGCTTATTATAACTACCGAATCTGGCTGTACAGATACCATAACTCAAAGCATTTATATCTGTGGCTTCAATTTGACCTACGACCTTCAGATCGGATGCGATGATGATAATAAAGTATCTTTAGATCTATTGATACGTGATATATTTGGATCTGCTGAAGAGATCAACGTTTATATTGATGGTGATATACTTAATTCTAATCCACTTACGATCATAAATGATACCGTAAGCCTATCAACTGAACTGCTAGCTGATGGTGAAGAGCACCTCATTCATATAGAATCTGTAAACCATACCAATTGTTTCCTGTCAGAGTCAATTGAGGTTACGGCTTGTGTTCCACCTTGCTATGTATCAAAACTTAAAGCCAACATCACTAATAATATCACTATCAATGCATTAGTTACAGAGTCAGGATACAGTCCCCAAGTACTTAATGTCACTACCGGAGATACCATTATATACAAGTGGACATCAGACAATAAATCTATTACATCTAAACCCAACAACAATGGACAAAGTTGGGATAGTGGCATTCTTAATACAGGAGATGAATTCAAACTATATTCTTATGCGCCTGGAATATTTTCATATTCATCTAGTAATACACCTATAGGTTTCATGGAAGGTTCGCTTGTGTCTACATGTCCAGACTCAGCTTATTATGATTTGTTACTCACGTTTCAAAACGAAGAACAGTCAGGCACTTATGACGTCTGGATTGATGGCGTACCTACTGATCTAAACGATTTACCATATGCCGCAAACGGATTCGATACTATAGAGCTTGTATTGCCAGGAGATGGCAATATACATACGTATAAAGTTATTGATCATAATTCTCCAAGTTGCAACCTAATAACCACCGTACAAGCTCCGCTTTGTGGAGTTTCTCCTGTATGTAATCTATTTTTGTCTGCCGCACAAATAACACCTTGCGATCAAGATAGTATCGTAGATGTTGCATTCACTATATTGTCAGCAGGTGGTGGAGAAAATGGTTTTGACCTCTATATAGATGAAGAGCTATACGAAAGTAATATAGCCTATACTGGAACTGAGACTACTATAATAAGACCTTTGTTTGGCGATGGCGAAGAACATAGTATCCAGATAATAGATACTGCTCAAGACTCTTGTATTGCTAGCACTACTATATTACTAGAAGACTGTACACAGCCCTGCATCATCATCAATGCATTTGCTGGAGTAGGATCTAATAACAACTTCGTATCCAATGTGTTAAATGACTCCTTCTCACCTAAAGATATAACTATATCCGTGGGAGATAGAATCATATGGCAATGGCAGACAGATACATTAAGATCGGTGACGGCGTTTGACTTTCTATTCGATAGTGGAGTCAAAGGTCCTGGCACTTCCTACACCTCACCAATACTTCCAATTGGTGTTCATAGATACTATTCAGAATATAATGGGATGGAAGGATCTATTACCGTAGAGCCTAACTGCGAAGGTGGCCTCATCCCAATAGTCTACAATTTCAATAAATTTGGTGGAGCTAATACAGGATATAACATATTCGTAGATAGCGTAAAAATAAATGGCGACCCAATACCTTACAGCGCAAATGGCAACAATTCTGGAAATTCTCTAGTAGCTGGAAACGGAGAATTACATCAAGTCCATATAGTGGATGCCGTAGATACATCTTGTAGTGCACTCCAAACTTTTAGTGCTCCATTTTGCGATGCGTCTACATGTGCACTCTTTATAGAAAATCCTGTAATTTCTGATTGCCGAGACGATAACTTTTTTGACCTCACATTAGATTTGCTATCCTACAATACGATTGATTCTCAATTTGTGCTTTCGATCAATGATATCATTTCTGATACTATCACTTATGACACCACTGAAGTGACATCTCTATACTTTAGACTTCCTGGAGATGGTACGCCACAAAACATCTATGTTCGTGATCTTGGTGAAGAATCTTGTGAAGCCTTATTTACATTTACAGCACCTGCTTGTGACAATCCATGTAGCTTTGACGCTATAGAAATTGATTATATCTTAGAGACCATTGCGGACTCTTGTTTCGATGGTACGGTACAGTTATTTGTCAGTACTCAAGCCGTACATAGCTTCAATAGCGACTACACTATATCGATCACTTCAGAGAATTTAGACATTCAAGAAACTTATGACTACCCTGTGGATGGCTATATTAGTCATATCTTTCAACTCCCTGCTAATGGCGAACTTGTAGACATCACATTTACAAATCTAGATGATATTACCTGTCAAAAAGATACTACATTCAGCATATACAAATGTAATCCTGACCCTTGCAAGATCAGTCTTATTGATATATCCTATGATTCTTGCAGAGATGGCGGTCTTATGGATATGACTATAGAAATCGATACTTTTAGAATATCTGATTCGTTAAGTATACTGTTTGATGATGAACAGATTTTTAATGGAAGCTACTCTGATTTTTATGAATCTCCGTCTTTTGAAATTGCTTATACAGGAGAAGAAAGAAAACTTACGCTCATCGACAAAGGAGTGGATGAGTGTATCACAGATGAATTTTTCTACACTGATTTTTGCCCTACGGAATGTATTATCGACGTATCGTATGTACTCAGCGATTCTTGTATATTAGCAGAAGACCCCACCTATGACATCATCATTACAGGAACAGTACTAAATGCTATATCTGACTCCATTCTGCTTGACTTAGTGAGTAGTAATATTTCTATTACATATAGTTATGAAGAACTCATTAATGGTATTACACTCACTATCGACCGCGCCGATAACAACCCAACTTTAGGTGTATTTGATTTATCAGATGATAGTTGCCGAAAGTTTCTACCGATAGAACCGCCCACATGCATTCTCGATTGCAATATCAATATCGAATCTGTTAACCAAGAAGAAGGTGATTGTATCAATGGTCTACGTGATGTAACATTCAAAATATCATATGCCTATCAGGATGCAGAATCTATCGAGGTGATTATAGATGGAAATATCTCAAAAACAACTGTATACCCTACTGATAGTCTTGTAAGTACTGAGTTAATCGGAGATGGTCAGACGCACAATGTCATTATACGAGATATCAATAACTCGGAATGTGCAGACACCTTAGATTTCATTGTGATGCCATGCCAGTTTAGCTGTAGCGACTTCTTAATAGACTTTGACGTAGATATCGACACTCTCAATAAGACAGTAACTTATAATGACCTCACGACAGGCAATCCAGATAAATGGCGGTGGGATTTTGGAGATGGCATTATGTCCAATGATGATAATCCATTTCATACATACACCGATTTTGGAACCTACACAATATGTCTTACCGCTCAGAACATAGAAGAAGGATGTATCCAAACCATTTGTAAAGACATTGAATTAATAGATATCGACTGTTCTGCCGATTTCACTTATGCAGTAGACGAACTAACTGTTAATTTCCAAAGCTTATCTATGGCAGCAGAGGACATCAATAACCTTATCTGGACACTCGATGGTAACACTATTATTGAAAATGAAATGACAGGCTCATACACTTCAATCCAATCCGAATCCATAGAGCTTTGCTTGAGCATAGAGACCATAACTAACTGTAAAAGTACATATTGTGAATCCATACAACTCTTAAACCCATGTAATATATCTGCATCATTTGATGCATCGATCACTTTTGATTCCATTCGATTGATCAATAACAGTTTGGGAGACTATACTAATACCACATGGACCTTTGGAGATGGATTTACATTCTCGGGTAATGAAGTAGAATATATATACCCACAGGATGGCGATTATGAAGTCTGCATGACTGTAGAAAATACGAATGCCATAGATTGTGAATTTACAATTTGCCAAATGATAAACATTAATAGCTGTGATGCCAATGCATTATTTAGTGTGAATATCAATCAAGATACGCTCAACGCGAATTTGATTGCTCCTTTAGAAAATTATGAGATATCTTGGGACTTAGGTAATGGATTCAATGCCAATATCAATCCTGTCCAATTTGTATACACCGTAGAAGGCGATTATACGATTTGCGCTACCGTTACGGATACCGATCTAGACAACTGCACACAGACCTATTGTGAAGACATATCTATCATTCTCACAAGTATCGAAGCTAATGCATTACATGATTTGCAGGTGTACCCTAATCCAATCAAGGTTGGAGAATATGTAAGCATAGTGAATAAGGAAAAATTAGACCTTACGATTGACATTTACACACCATCAGGACAAAAGCTGAAAGCCATAATAAATGATCTTGGAGATCGATATACCATTTCTACCAATTCGCTTTTAGCAGGAAAATACTTAGTGCAAATCTCATCATCTGATGAAAGTATTGTGAAATCTATCATACTCATCGACTAATTCATTGGTGGATTAGGTAATAAATACATTGAAATCTATCAAAAATCTCGTCTTCCGAAAATTGCAATCGATTGAATTTTCAATCCGTTAAAAATCAAAGATTAATTGGCTTTGATAACTGTCTAGCAATGCTATTTTTGTTTGTTTACTAATCATTCAGACAGCTAATGTATAGAGGAGTATTATTTGATCTAGACGGTGTTATCGTAGATACTGCCGGATATCACTTTGAAGCATGGAAAAGATTGGCCAATTCCCTTGGTACAGATTTTACCACAGAACAGAACGAACAACTCAAAGGTGTAGGACGAGTGGAATCACTCCAAATGATCTTAAAATGGGGCGAAATAGTTAAAACTGAAGAAGAGCAAGCAAGTCTTTGCATCATCAAAAATGATTGGTATCTCGATCTCATTACTCATATGAATGAAAGCGAGATTCTACCTGATGTCAAAAAAATGCTTGACAATCTCAAAGATAACAATGTACATATCGCCTTAGGAAGTGCATCAAAGAATGCCGTAACTATCCTCAAGGCGGTAGGTCTTATAGATTATTTTGAAGCGATCATAGATGGTACTAAAACGACTCGATCCAAACCAGATCCACAAACTTTTGAATTAGGTGCCGAAGCCCTTGGATTAGATCCATCGGAATGCGTAGTTATTGAAGATTCAATTAAAGGTATAAAGGCAGCGAAACTTGGAGGCTTTGATACTATAGGAATTGGAAACCCGATCAATCTAAATGCCAGTGTAGTGACCGTAGCGGATCTCACTGAGCTAAGCTATACATGTGATGATGGCAAGTTAATTATACTCGACAAATAGGTATTTACCAACAAGAAATTGAGGACGCGAAATAGTATTTAATATTGCAAACTATATGATTGTAACACGATCATTTGATAAGATAAAAGATGAAAGATTACTTAGTAAAAGACAACTGGAAGATCATAGAAGATCAATATCACGCGGAATTCAATCAGATCTCTGAAAGTATATTTTCTATAGGTAACGGACAGATGGGCCAAAGAGCCAACTTCGAAGAAACTTTTACTGGAGAGACTTTACAAGGGAACTACATCGGCGGCGTCTACTATCCTGACAAGACACGTGTCGGTTGGTGGAAAAACGGATATCCAGAATATTTCGCTAAAGTACCTAATGCTTGTGATTGGATAGGAATACGCATTCTTTTAGATCAAGAAGAGGTAAATCTTCACTTATCAGATATAAAGAGTTTCTATCGAGAGCTAGATATGAAACGCGGTCTACTCACAAGAAAAGTTGAATTCATTACTCCTAAGGGAAGACATCTAAGCCTAGAATCACAGAGATTTTGCAGTATGGCCGATGATGAGCTCGGAGTAATAAGATATAAAGTAACGTCGCATAATTATAGCGGAGGATTAGCACTTGTTTCTTTTCTTGACTTCGACGTAAAGAATAGTGATGCTAATTATGATGAAAAATTTTGGGATGAAGATCATCAAGTAGCTAATGATGATGCGATGTATGTCATAGCCAAAACTCGTAAAACCAACTTTCTCTGCGCAGCCAGCATGGATCACTCATTGACCATTACTGGTGGCAAGTCAGATTTTTACTTTGACTATGGTAATGGTGAAAAATATGTAGAAGTATTCATCTCTGGAGAAATAGTGCCAGATGGAGAATGGTCGTATTGCAAATATGTAAACATTAGCAGCTCACGTAACCATACTAATGAAGACTTACAAATCAATGCACTATCTAAATCTAAAGCTGCTAAGGCACAAGGTTTTGATGCTCTATTAAAAGATCATATCGATGCTTGGGCTAACATCTGGAATACTGCAGATATCGTAATCAAAGATGATGTAGCTGCACAACAAGGAATCAGATTCAATATATTCCAACTTTACCAAACGTATACAGGAAAAGATAGTCGACTAAACATAGGACCGAAAGGATTTACAGGAGAAAAATATGGAGGCTCTACCTATTGGGATACAGAAGCATATTGTTTACCATTTTACCTATCGACTACTGACGCATCAGTAGCACGTAACCTACTAATCTATAGACACAATCAATTAGATCGCGCTATAGAAAATGCAGAGAAGCTCGGCTTCAATAATGGAGCAGCACTCTACCCTATGGTTACTATGAATGGCGAAGAATGTCATAATGAATGGGAGATCACATTCGAAGAAATACACAGAAACGGAGCTATAGCCTATGCGATCTATGATTACATCAAGTATACTGGAGATAAGAAATATTTGGCTAGTCATGGCGCAGAAGTATTAGTAGCCATAGCAAGGTTCTGGGCCCATAGAGTAAATTTCTCTGAAGAAAAGCAACAGTATGTCATGCTAGGCGTAACCGGCCCTAATGAATACGAAAACAATGTAAACAACAATTGGTACACTAACTATATTGCTTCTTGGTGTTTGGAGTATGCTGCTGAATCAATGGCCTACATTAAGGATACTCATGCTGAGGATTATGCTAGGATTATTTCATTGATCGATTTTAGCGACGAAGAGTTGAAAAAATGGGATGATATCAGAAATAACATCTATCTACCAAGTGATAAAAACAAGGGTATCTATCTACAGCAAGATGGATTCTTAGACAAAGAAATCATACCTGTCGCAGATTTAGCTCCTGCCGATAGACCAATCAATCAGAAGTGGTCTTGGGATCGTATTCTGAGGTCCTGCTATATCAAACAAGCAGATGTACTTCAAGGTATCTATTTCTTTGAAGATAGATTTGATCTAGAAGACATAAGACGCAACTATGTGTACTACGAACCATTGACAGTGCATGAGTCTTCACTATCACCTTGTGTACACTCTATCCTAGCTACGAAATTAGGTATGGATGATAAAGCATACGAGATGTACCTACGTACAAGTAGGCTTGATCTTGACGATTATAATAACGATACCGAAGATGGCTGCCATATCACTAGTATGGCAGGAACATGGTTAGCGATCGTAAGGGGATTTGCTGGCATGAGCGTCGAAGGCGAAACACTTTCATTTGCTCCTAGGCTGCCACAACAATGGACAGAAGTAAGCTTTAAGACCAATTTTAGAGGACAACTTATTGAGTTCATTATGAATACCAATGGTAACGAAATAAAAAATCTCTCTAACAGCCCTATAAAAGTATTACTTAATAATAAGGAAGTAAGTATAGATCCTATGAAAGCAAGCGTTGAATAGCCAAACAAAACTGGCTGTTTTCAAATTAATCAAAGTACTCATACAACTTTCATACTTGTGACCAGAAGACATCTTTTAATGACTTCTGCTTCACTACCATACTATTATTTGAACATATAGGCTATCAGCTAATGAGGAATTAAGTAATTTTATAAAATGAATTACTTTCTTGTCATCTTTCTCCTGTTATCAGATATCTATATACTTACAGCGCAAGTAGATTTCACATCTTCTAATCTGCCTATCATTATAATAAATACGAATAATGAATCTCCTATTTTCGATGATCCAAAAGTAGAGGCGAACATTGGAATCATATATAATGGTGAGGGAGAAAGGAATACCATATTTGATCCACGCAATGAGTATTTCGGTAAATGCGGAATTGAAATTAGAGGGGAATCATCTCAGTTATTTGATAAAAAATCTTACCTCTTTGAAACTTGGGATGCCGATGGCAATGATATAGATACAAGCTTTCTCGGATTTCCTGCCGAAGAAGATTTTATTCTCTATGGTCCATATTCGGATAAGACGTTGCTCAATAATGTACTTGCCATGCATCTTGCCAATCAGATGGGGCATTACTCCAGTAGGACAAGATTTGTCGAAGTTATAATCAACGATTATTATAAAGGTATTTATGTGTTAATGGAAAAAATAAAACGTGATAAAGACCGAGTAGATATTGCAAAACTCAATAGCGTTGATATCGAAGGAGATGAATTGACAGGTGGATACATCGTCAGAATAGACAAAGGAGTATATGATGGATGGACATCGCAGTACGATGCCCATAATTCATTCAATGATGTTAAATTTCAATACTACTACCCTGATCAAGACAATATACAATCCGAGCAGAAATTATATATCAAATCTTACGTTGATGATTTTGAATCTGCCGTAGCCAGCAATAATGGATTCAATGAGGGTGGTTTTCATTATACGCATTATATAAATCTAAGATCATTTGTAGACAACTTTATATTAAACGAATTATCAAAAGATGTAGATGCCTATAGATTAAGCTCATACTTCCATAAAGACAAAGACAGTAAAGGAGGACGATTCACTGCAGGCCCATTTTGGGATTTCAACCTAGCTTTTGGAAATGCAGATTATTGTCAGACATCTGTTACTTCAGGTTTAATCTACAATCAATGTGGAGGCAATAATCCATTTTGGTGGAATAGGTTTCTAAATGACGTCACTTTTCTTCCTGCCATGAAATGCAGATGGGAAGAACTAAGGCAAAGTATTTTTAGTAAAGAATACATCGATGACTTTCTAGAAGAACACAAAGTATTATTAGAAGAAAGCCAAGAAAGAAATTTTACTCAATTCCCTATCCTAGGACAATACATTTGGCCTAATCCAACATTCTTTGAAAATGCTTCTTCGCATTCTATTGCTATAGATATTATGAAAGATTGGCTTAATAGCCGTATTGAATGGCTAGATAATAATCTTCCTGGTTTTGCTGTGGGTTGTGATAAATTTGATGATCCTAATTATGAAGTTATGATGGACGTATCTCTATCAGATTTGAATCGAGAATCAATTAAGTTATTTCCAAATCCAACAGCAGATTATGTTCAAATAAGTAGCGACAAGAGTATCGGTGAAGTAATAATTTTTGATATGATTGGAAATCAATTAAAGACTTTAAATCATGATACAAAATCAGCTATTATCGATTTACGAAGTCTTTCGAGTGGAACGTATATTTTGAAAACTGGTCCGTCATTAGCAACGGCAGTAAAATTGATCAAATTGTAATGCTAGATAAAGTGTGACAATGGTCGTGCTACATTTGAAGTTGTATTACTTGTTTTTAAATCACTTCGATATTGAGTATTGCAAAAAAATATATTGACTATTGGGAAAATTACGAAATCAAATACCTATATTAGTGTTGAAACTAGATCGGATGATTAGATGAAAGTACCCTAAATTCCTTTCTAGATTAAAGAATAAACCTATAATCTAAGTACCTATGTCTAAATTACCTACGGCCGTGACCTACGGCCGTGACCTACGGCCAGAGCTTTGTTATTCTTTTTATTAGTATGTTATTTTTTAGTTCTTGTCAGAAGGAAGAACTAACAACAATGTCCTCTCAATCAGAAAACCTTTTAGAAACGGTAACAAGAAATGGCAATTCGTGTGACGCATGTCCTAACCTGATTATTAATGGTGACTTTTCAGATGTTTGTTCCCCTGCTGGAACAACACCATTTATTGACCCTGGATGTGTTGGAGGTAACTGGGTGAATGCTCATGGCTCAATGAATGTTAAAAATGGGGCGATGGAAGGAGTTGTAGGTTATTCCGTTATTGATGAAATTTTAGAATTTTTTAATCCAGAAGCAGCATATTCCTTAATGAACTTCAACTCTGACATTGAATATTGTCTTTGTTTCAGTTCAATGTATAGTGGCCAACATAATACTTCTGACATTAACGATTGGAAAATATGTGTTTATGCAACTGATAACTTAACCTCTGGTGGCCCTGGGGTCGAAAATATGCCGTCTCCATATACTGACCCCAACTTCGATACCAATTTTGAAGAGATCTACTGTTATGACCTTACGAATGATGATATAGGAAATTGGGTTGAACATTCTATTCCTAATTTTTCAGTATCTGAATCTTACACTCAATTTTGGCCAATTATGCTACCGAAAGAAAGTCTAGATCTTACTACGGAAACAAGCAACTATAATAATCATTATTACTTTGATGATATAAACTTAACTTGCAAATCCGAACAACTCATAGGCATTGGTCACTCTGAACCCTTCCCATGTAATTTTTCATTTTTTGCAGAAGAAATCCCAAATATAAATGTCGAAAAAACAACTTACACTTGGGATTTTGGCGACGGAAACACTGGAACAGGTCGAAACCCAACACACTTCTATGATCAAGGTGGCAACTACACAGTAAAATTATATATCATAGATGAAAACGGTTGCTGCCAACAAAAAACAATAGAGGTAAAATGTGATCCAATGCTAATGGATTATTGTAAATATATATGTCATGAAGATTATCTAACTGTATTGGTTAATGATGATCCAACGACTCAAGGAATAATTGAAACTGATCCTTTCACTTGTGCAGTGGGTGTTTTGTTTAACGATCATAACCCTAATACAGCACCAGTGCGAGAATTATATTTTACTCAGGCATACAGTCACACCGATTTTGCAGGGATTGCAAATGAAATAGAAACTGAATTAAATAATATAGGATTCAACATGATAGTTGACAATTATGATCCGACAGGAAATGTTACATGCTACAAATCTATTTGCTTAGGTTGCGATGGAACTGCTATACCACCACAGTTTGAAACTGAAATGGGAGTACCAACTGGAGTTGTAAGTGGAACGTGGACAGGTACTACAACCCTTATGACTGGTAATGGAATTCCTTTGGGTACAATCTTTACTAATGCAGCAAATGTAGATATAATAGGAACTAGTGTACCTGTGACATATACTATTACCATATCAAATAATATAGATCCTAATACTGTCGTAGTGACACAAAACCCTAATGGTCCTGGCTTCATTCTTCAATACGAAGAAACTGAAGGTTTATTTGCTATGGGAGATGTAGAAATACTAACCGTTCTGGGCACTAGCGATTTTAATGATGTTTACGATAATTTCGGAAACTGGGTAACTCAGGAATGCGGTACTTTTCAATCTGGTCAGCCAACTAAGCCATTCAACTTCTGTCCGTAAATCAAAGAATATGAAAATAAATATTATAATACCGATCTACATATTCGTAATTTTTTCAACCTTAAGTGGTCAGGCCCAAGTCTGTATAGGGAATATTACATTAGAAACGCAATCTGATGTAGATAATTTCAATATCGATTACCCTTCTTGTACCGAGCTAGAAGGCAATTTATTGATAACAGGCAGTGATATAACCGATATTAGCCCTCTAGCACAATTAGATAAAGTGATAGGTAATTTTGAGATCATAAATTGTCAAAATTTACTTTCCATAAATGATACTCAACTAAATGTAATTGGTAATGTACGTATCATAGAAAATGAATCTCTAAATGAGATAAATGGATTCAATTCGACGGATTCACTCAAAACATTGAACATTTTTAAGAACACTGCATTAAGTATTGTTGCTGGGTTTGATGGCTTAAGAGTAGTCTCGGATAGTTTATACATCGATAGTAACAACGGCTTACAAAGTATTCCTTATTTTAATAATGTTGATTTTATTGGACGACTTGAAATAGATCAAAATTCTATTCTTGATTCGGTGATTGGATTTAATAATTTGGATTCTATAAATCTTCTATCTATATATAATATTCCAATTATTATTGGATTTAATTCTCTTATAATAGGAGGAACAATGTCATTTACGAACCCTCCTATGGGTATTAAACGGATTGAAGGGTTTAATAATGTAGAGCGGTTAGCAGGAGGACTTACCTTGGGTGGAATTACACAGGAAGCCCCTATAGAAATATTTAATAAAGTAAAGACCATTGCAGCTAATCTAACTATAGGTGTCCAAGGAGGCGAGTTTAATAGTTTATTGCAGTTAGAAGAAGTGCAATCTAATCATATTAATATTTTAGCTTCCAATTTCCAAAATTTAGATTTTTTATCCAATATGAAGCGTATGGGTGGATTCAAGCCTTTCATTAGGATAGACGACTGCCCTAATCTTACAGATATATCTGGGCTAGATGGAATCGATCCTGAGACGGTTAATTGGTTTCGAATTAGAAGGAACGAAAACCTCACTGTCTGTCACTCAAATCTAATATGTGCTGTGCTAGAGCGCGGTGACAACGACCCTCCATCCGTATTGATAGATAATGGCCCTGGCTGCAACAGCACAGAAGAAATACTAGCACAATGTACAGACAAACCTGACGATCCAGAAGTAGATCCTACGCTCTGCCCTATCGCTTCACGTCCAGGAATGCAGATTGATAGGATTAGCGATGATCGATATGATATTATGTATAATTATGGAATCAAACGCATGTACCTTAGTGGTATAGCCTATTCCGATCTATTAGCTCTCATCGAATATCATAAAATTGAGAAAGACTTACTTTTTGACTTTTCTACTTTTACGCTTGAGCGGTATTGCAAACAAGCAGAAGATATTTTGCGTGGAGTAAACTATAGTATGCTAGTCACAGACGATCCTATTCTCCAAGACATTGTAAATCGTGTCATGAGTGAGATTGATTTCTTCAGTAATTTTGTATTGACTATTGATGAAGGTGAGTGTGTTAAATTGTAAACTAGTAATTTTCTAAAAAATAGAATTGATGTAAATTATTTCACAATTACTATTGAAGTAGTAACAGATTTTCCTGATTCTGTAGTTATCAATAACTGATAGTTAGCATCGGATAATGTAGAAACATCTATACCTTTTGTACTCAAGTTTCCTTCCTGTACTTTCCTACCGACCATATCTACAATCGTATAACTTAGTAACTGTTCATCACCCTGATAATCTATCGATAAGATGTCCGTCGCAGGCATAGGATATAATGATATACCTAGCTCTTCTGCTGTATAATTCACTGCAGGAATTACTATTTTTTGCCACTCTAATTTGAATACTTTATCCGACACTTGCTGATTGGCTAACATACCTCCAGCTATATATTGTATACTATCAGCTACGTTTTCGATTCCTCGTAGATCCATTGGTATTTCAGCATCATACATTTCTCTATAAAATATTACATCACTGAATCCATCGATTAGGGTTACATCTTGATTAGCCGTAGGTACTCCACCTGAACCATTATATGCAATGCCATCATAATTGTACGTAACATTAGATCCACCAACCCAATGCACCTCTTCATCAACAGAAGTCGCAGCCATTCGATATCCATTGATTGTAGGATCAGGCTGACTGATAGACCATTCTATATTTGATGGGTTTTGATGATCTATTTCACCGACTCTTAGATAATTTTGAATTGGGAAGTTACCCGTAGATCTAGCGCCACCAAAGTAAAAAATCTTGTCACCTATGATAGTTCCAGAAGCACCAAAGGACTTAAAATTGTTATCATTAGGTAACGATGTTCCAGCAGTCCAACTATCTGTAGTGGGATCATATATTTGAGTAGATCGGATATTCCCATTATTACTCCATCCACTAATCACATATATCAAACTATCTCTCCAAACCGCTTGCACATGATCGTCAGTAGCTACTAATAGATCAGCAGCATCACTGAGAAATTCATTATTGTCAATATCATATCGTCTTACTTTACGAGAAGAAACTTCACTCCCATTACTATTGACAGTGTAGCCACCTACTATATAGATGATATTTCCTATCCTACTAGCTCCTGTCGCCAATAAACCTTGACCTCCTGGTAAGTCCGCGATTTGTTCTGATATTCCAGTTTCTATATTGTATCGAAAAGACCTAAGATGTGTTCCTGATGAGTTTTTATTCTCATCTAATCCTGCAAAAGAAAATAGGTAAGGAACTCCATCTACAAATCCTTCACAGACTGCATTATTCGTTACTGCCTCTGGAAGGGCTCCTACTTCTGTTATGATTAATTGGGCAAAAACTTCACTAACTAACAATAATAAGAATAGTGAAATAATATATGGATGGATCGTTTTCATTGGGTGAAGATAACATAAGAATATATTATGCAAAGTACATAAACCGTTATACAGCTATGAACGCTTTACATCGATAGTAATTCTCCAAATCCAATTTATTTAACTTGTCAACCTCAAACAGATCGATAAAATAGATACAACTACTCTACCGTAATACGAGGCACTAAATACCACGCATCTTTGGCGATATCTTTTCTAACTTCTATCATGAAGTCCTTAAGATCTTTCTGACTACAATCAAATTTAAATCCAACGCGTGTTACATCCATTGTGTCGAAGTATTCTTCATAGGGTTCATAGCCCATCTGACTTACTTTAGTCGACATCTTCATCGCGTTACGAGCACTTTCAAATGCACCAAGTATGATTACACATTCAGTTGGCTTGTTGACTTTGATTGCACTATCAACTACTGCAGTTCCTGTACCTTTTTCGATATTTCTTTTATCACTTACCTCCTGCTCACCATTGCTCTTGTCGACATCTACTATCGTTGTGTCTATCGGATCTACTTTTTGCTTTACTTGGTTACTTTTATACGCTTCACATCCTTTAAATAGCAATACACTTAACAGTACTAAACCAAATATCCAGAATAGTGGCTTTAACCAGCTACTATCATCATCATCGTTATAATTATATGTCGCTTGAGTATGAGTTGTTGTGGATATAGTAGTAGCTGCAGCAGTTCTGTTCGGTACAGCTGCAGTAGATACAGCCATAGCAGTATCCTTCATTTCTCCTCCTTTGAAGAATTGGATAGGATTCAACTTTACTGGCAACAATCCGAAAAAATCAGAATTAACTTCACCCTGAGACTGAACAAATTTAATATCCTCTCTACCTTCCTTTACAAACAGACCCACAGTAGAAATATCGGCTTTCCCATAATTCAAAAGGTTATTGATAATATATTGACCATATTTATCAACCTTTTCAACAGCTTTATGCGTAGGTATATCCAACCTATTGGCTACATAGGTAACAAATTGATCTGGATCATCAATATTCTCCTTAAAGTGAAGCGAATTAGAAGGTGGAAATATTAGAGATTTGTCATCCGAAAGATAAGCTGAGTGGTACTTGTAGAACAAAGTGCCCAAACCCAGTATGGACGTATTGCCATATTGCAGTAGATGATCTAAGATCAGCTTGGGTATTTCTATTTTATTCTTCGCCATTATCTGGTTTCACAAATGTAATGAAGGCTGTGTAAATAGTGCCTTTTAGCCATATCTTTTACGTCAAACTGACGAATTCAGGGCTGTATATCATTACTTTTGCCAATATATAAGCAATATTCATACTAGAAATTTAAAACTACATGATTAAGAGAGATAAATCTGAAAAATTATACAAAGAAGCGAAGCAATACTTCCCTGGTGGAGTCAATAGTCCTGTGAGGGCATTTAAGTCTGTGCATGGCGCACCATTATTTATAAAGAAAGGAGAAGGTGCTTATATTACAGATGAAGACGATAATACATTTTTGGACTTCTGTGGAAGTTGGGGACCGCTCATTTTGGGTCATGCTCATCCGGAAGTGATAGAGACTATATCAGAGACGATCAAAGATGGAGTTACTTTTGGCACTCCTACAAAGTTGGGTAATGAGATTGGCGAATTATTTGTAAAAAACCATAGCTACGTAGATAAGATACGATTCGTAAGTTCTGGAACGGAAGCGGTGATGAGTGCCATCAGGCTGGCTAGAGGATTTACAGGAAAGGATAAGATCGTTAAGTTTGAAGGATGCTACCACGGCCATGTAGATTCACTACTTGTAAAAGCAGGATCTGGACTAGTAACATTTGGCGAAAGTACATCAGCAGGTGTACCCAAGTCCTTTGCAGAAGAGACAATCGTACTTGACCTCAATGATGTACAAGGCGTAGAGGACACTTTAAAAGAGCATGGAGACAAGATCGCTGCGATAATAGTAGAACCGATTCCAGCAAACAACGGATTATTATTACAGGATCAAGCATGGCTAGTATGGTTACGTCATTATTGTGACAAATACAAAGTACTACTCATATTTGATGAAGTAATATCAGGATTCAGAGTTGGATTTGAAGGGGCAGCACGTCATTATAGTGTGACTCCAGACATTCTTACATTTGGTAAGATCATCGGTGGTGGTATGCCAGTAGGTGCCTATGGAGCTAGTCATGAGATCATGGCTCATATCTCTCCAGAAGGTCCAGTATATCAAGCAGGTACCTTATCTGCTAATCCAGTGGCTATGGCTGCGGGTATCGCAACTATGAAAGAACTGCTAAAGCCTGGATTCTATGAAGAGATGAATGATAAGACAGTTGCATTCTGTAAGACTCTTACAGATCACATCGAGGCAAAGGGTTACCCAATGCATATCGTACAGATTGGTTCTATATTTTGGATGGCATTTAGCGAAAAGCGTATTATAAAAGCATCGGATATAGACCCTGCAAGCATGAAAATATTTGCAGAGCTACACGGCGAGCTTCTTAATAGAAATATATATCTGGGACCTTCTGGATATGAAGTGGCCTTTATATCATCAGCGCATACCGCTGAAGATCTCGCCTATGCCAGCAAGCATATTTGTGAAGCATTAGACAAAGTGTTAGGATAGTAACAATGAAAATCGTCAAATAACTAAGATTCCAAACTTTTACTGTAACTCTAACATAAAGAGTTAAGAGAGTTATTATTTGGCGATTTTCTTAGTATCAAGATCGTAGTTGAGATTGATAGGATCAGTAAACAATAACTGGTTAGATAGACTATTTTTTTTTTGGAAACATGATCAGTCTAATTAGCAATAGTAATTAATACAAAGAGAAAAAACTATGATTAGATGGCTCAGTATCGTAGTCGTTTTATATATGCTAGCCGCCCTCACTTGGTGGACGGTACTACTACATCGTGGACAGACTAAGCTATCAGAAGCTAAGGAGAAAATCCTACAGTTACAGTATGACCGTGTCTATGGTGTTAAAGATTTTGATACTACTCAGTTATCCGAATTACAAGATATTCATGCTGAGCGAACTAGCTTTCATTATATGATACATGGAGAAGCCATCGTATTTGCATTAGCTTTGATACTAGGTATATTCTATTTGTATAGATTGTATAAAAAAGAGATCTCCGTAGCCTCACAGCAGAAAAATTTCTTACTATCAATTACGCACGAACTCAATAGTCCATTGACAAGTATTAAACTAGTATTCGAAACACTCAAGCGTAGAGCATTAGGACCAGAGCAAGTACAGACGCTCAGCTCAAATGGCCTAGAAGAAACCAATAGATTAGAATCTCTTGTGGACAAATTACTCTTTGGTGCTAAATTAGAATCAAGCTATAGTTTTCATATGGAAGAATCCGATCTTAATCGATTTTTGGATGGTATAGTTTCGAGATATCAGCAACAGTTTACTAATTATAGTTTCACACTAGATACTGATACGGAAATAAGTAGACCGATAGACAAAGAGGCGATGACCATCATGATCAATAACCTTATAGAAAATGCTATCAAATATAGTCCCAAGCATACTGAAATCAATATTAACCTTACCGAAAACAACGGTAAAGCATTGATCTCTGTAGTAGACCAAGGCGTAGGTGTAGATAAAAAAGATATCCCTTTTATCTTTGATCAGTTCTATAGATCAGGATCTGAAGAAACAAGAACAACTAAAGGAACAGGGATCGGATTATACATATCGCAACAAATTGCAAAGGCTCACAATAGTAAGCTGAATGTAAAAGTTAGAAAAGATGGTAAAGGAAGCGAATTCTTCCTTGAACTATAATATACAGCAAAGCATTATAATTAATACAACTATTTATATCTAATGAAAAGAATCCTCCTAGTAGAAGACGAAGCGCAAATCCAGAAATTGGTAAAGATGAACCTTGAGCTAGAAGGTTATGAAGTCATTGCCCAAGATGATGGACATAATGTACTTCAAACTTTAGAATCTGAACATATCGATCTTATTATACTAGATCTTATGCTGCCAGATATTGATGGTATTCAGATCTTAGAGCAGATAAGACTTAGATATAGTGATGTAGCGGTACTGATTGTATCTGCTAGGGATGCTTCAGCAGATAGAGTATTAGGATTAAAATCAGGTGCTGACGATTATCTTACTAAGCCATTTAACTTAGAAGAACTTATACTGCGTGTCGAGCGACTAATCCAACGAACACAGCCAGTGGCTGCAATAGAAGTAGAATCATTTAGCTTTGGAGATAATCAGATCAACTTCAGTACCTATGAAGCAACTGGGCAAAATGGAAAATTTACACTGACTCATAAAGAAGCACTTTTGCTCAAGATGTTAGTCGAACGTAAAGACGAAGTAGTATCACGTCAGCAGATCCTTCAAAATGTTTGGGGATATGATGTCTACCCTAGTACACGTACGATTGACAACTTTATACTCTCATTCAGAAAATACTTTGAGGCGGATCAAAAACACCCTGAATATTTCATGAGTGTTCGTGGCGTTGGGTATAAATTTGTAAGTCCAACCGAAGCTTAGTAGCGATACAGAGTCGAACAGCAATAGTATATAATCAAGTAAGAACAGAGCGATACTTGAATATTCAAGGCTAATTATTATTTTTGAGTACTCACCAAAATTATAATTAGAATGGGATTTTTTAGTAAACTATTTGGCAGCAAAAAGCAAAAGCCAGCAGTCTCTTCCAGAACTTCGAACAGTACACCTAAGAATACAACCGCACCTAAGAAAGATATTAAGCAGAATAACTTTATTACTAATACTGCTGATCATGGTCTTGGAGATATACAATTAGGTATAGCCGGTAAGTTAAGAGTTGATGGTCTACTCGCTATAGCTAGAATGGAAGAAATAGCTAAGAAGAGAAATCTAGAATTTGATTTTGGAGTACTCTACACATCCTTACTTGAAGAAGGTGCGCTCACTGTTCCAGTAGTATGCTCTATAGGCGAAACCAAGTATTCTATCTACTTCATCTATACGGAAGAAGAACTATTAAAATATAAAGACTTAGTAAATCACGTCGATAAAACAGAGTACCCTAATCTCATTTACTTTAGCTCTATACCGATATATGATGGTTATACTCCCAAACCTATAATAGAGCCATTTCAGTTGGCTGATCTAAGATATGATAAAAGTACTAAGACTAGTGGCACTTATGCAATGTGGTCTCGCACTAATCAAGACCCTACTTTTCACGAGTCCAAAACTTGTGACATATTGACTAAAATGAATGAAATCAATAACGGATATGAAACATATCTTGTTGGGTATGTCCTCCGTCAAACAAGAATATCTGGCTCAACAGAATTACAAAGAACTAGCCTTCCAACTAATCATGTCAGCTATATCATCGAGGGACCAGAACAGAAGAAAATCATCCTTGATCTCTCGCAAGAAAAAGGAATTCGTTTTCTATTTCCCATAGCCGAAACTACCACGGTATATAGAGAACGTTTTCTTAAAGGTGCTATGATAGATATGGCTGCTACAGCTATTCCTCTACGACAACAACAATATCCAAAAGATGAAAAATTAGATCCCAATAGCTATGATTGGTTTTCATTTATGAGTAGAATGGTAAAGCAAAAGGAAGTAGAAAATGAATCAATTGATATGATTGGTATAATGGAGACTGGCAAATAATGACAATATTAAAAACGCTCGTACAATATGATTTTCTAAATGATAAAGAAAATATAGAACTGCCCAATTCTTTAGATCCATTTCTCAGCACACCAAACGAATTAGCTAAAGAAGCTGCTGAACATTTACAGTCAGAAAAACTGATTTCTATAGATCACAATTTTGGATTAGATCCCCAAAAAGAAGGGCGACCAATAGGAAAAATGTTTGGCGTTCTCGTCGTCCAAGACAATGAAGGTCATCTCGGATATTTATCCGCTTTTTCTGGAAAATTAAATGGCGGAAATCATTATGAAGGATTCGTTCCGCCTGTCTATGATGGATTACAAGAAGGTGGCTTTCTAAATAAAGGAATGACAGAACTATCAGTAATAGTAAGAGAAGTAAGGTCACTGCAAAAACTGAATGATCCATCTGTAGAAGACGAGTTACAAAACCTCATTACAAAAAGAAGTAAACACTCTAAAGCATTACAGCAACAACTCTTTGAATCTTATCACTTTTTAAATTCTAAAAAAACGAGTAAATCTTTATTAGATATATTTAATGGTAAGCAACCTCAAGGCGGCTCAGGTGAATGTGCAGCACCTAAACTTTTTCAGCATGCTTTTCTCCATAACTTGAAACCGATATCTATTGCTGAGTTCTGGTGGGGAGAGTCTCCAAAATCACAGCACAGAGTACATAAAGAATTCTACCCTTCATGCGAAGAAAAATGTAGGCCGATCTTAGGCTGGATGTTGTCTTAGTTTATCACACATTGATACTCTACTACATTTAAAAACTGGAGAAAAAATATTTGGCCTTAATAGAGCAAATACTTTTCTCTAATAGTTTTAAAGTCATCTACCCCACTCTTCCATGATGCTCTGATCTCTTCTGCTGATTTCCCTGCTTTTAACTGAGCTCGTAATTGATCAGTTCCTGCCAGTTTTTCAAAGAAATTAGTCTCCAGGAAAAAAGGCTCACCTTGCGCAGTAAGAACCTGATACATCTCTACTAAGTAATCCATATTTAGACCATCACGATTATGCAGCGCACCTTTCGTTAAATCTTGCAATGATTTATAGCCAATCGTCTTGTTCTCATGCTTCGGGTATTTCGCTCCTGGCATTGATTTTATTTTAATCTTAGATGGTGCATCAGTCCATGCCGGATGTCCATACATCTGAAACTGCATCTCTGTACCTCGACCTACACTTACATTAGTGCCTTCAAATAAACAAAGCGAAGGATACAAAAATATAGATTGAATATTAGGTAAGTTTGGAGACGGCTTAATCGGTAGATTGTAATATGTAGTATGATCGTAATTTTTACATGGTATTACGGTCAGATCACATTGTGCGCCATTCTTTAACCAATCTTCGCCATTGATCATCTTCCCATATTCTCCTATAGTCATACCATATACTGTAGGTACTGGGTGCATACCTACGAATGAAGTAAATTCCTTTTCTAAAATAGGCCCATCGATATAATGTCCATTGGGATTAGGCCTATCTAATAGTATCAGTGGCACATTATAGTCTGCGCAAGCCTGCATCACGTAATGCAGAGTAGAGATATATGTATAGAATCGGACTCCTACATCTTGAATATCAAATACCATCACATCTAAACCCTCCATATCTTCAGCAGCAGGCCCTTTCTTCTTGCCGTAAAGAGATATTACAGGTGCTCCTGTCTTAGCATCCATTTCATTCTTTACATGCTCTCCAGCATCGGCCTTACCTCTAAATCCGTGTTCAGGAGCAAAGATCCGCTGTATGTCTGCACCCATTAGCTTTAATGTATCTACTAAATGAATACCATCTACTACGCTTGTTTGATTGACAACAAGACCTACCTTTTTGCCCTTAATCTGTGGAAAGTATAGTGCTAGTCGCTCCGCAGCAGGAATTACATCACTTTCTGATTGGCTTACGACTGAAGCAGAGGCTACTTGCGTTATTTCGGCTTCATCACTTCTACAGGAAGACGACGACATCGTCAAGAATAGAAACGAAAGTAAAATTACCGTGGTAATATCTTTAATCAAATTCATAAAATACGTTTTGTATAGTTCTCTTTTAACGAGATAATTCAATGTCTCAAAAGATTCTAAATTAACAATTTGCTGTAAGTTAATATCAGTTGAGAGAAATTCTTCATATGTTAGCCGACCTTAACAATACTACAACATCATAGCCAATTGAAAAATTATGCCATTGTCGATTTAGAAACTACTGGAGGAATGTCAAAGAGAGACCGTATTACCGAAGTCGGAATAGTAATATTCGATGGTGAGAAGGTAATCGATAAGTATGAGACATTAATCAATCCAGAACGATCTATTCCTCATGAGATCACTCGTATCACGGGTATCTCCAATGAAATGGTCGCTGATGCACCTAAGTTTTATGAGGTCGCTAAGAAAATAGTCGAAATGACTGAGGGACACATATTCGTAGCTCATAATGTAAGATTTGATTATGGTTTTTTACGAGAAGAATTTAAAAGCCTTGGATTTACTTTTACTCGGAGACAATTATGTACGGTAAGACTAAGTAGAGAAAAACTACCTGGATTAAAATCTTATAGTCTTGGCAACATCATTAGACACTTTGACATCAAAGTAAATGCACGTCACCGAGCATTAGACGATGCCTTGGCTACTGCAGAACTGATGAAAATCATATTCCAACAGACTGATCCGACAGAAACCATCAAGTCCATGATCAACAAAGGAATTAAAGAATCTAAGTTACCTAAAGGAGTGACAATGGATTACCTGCAGAACTTACCAGAAACTGCTGGCGTCTACTATCTAAGTAATGACTACGATGTGATTGTTTACATTGGTAAAGCTATCAATATACAAAAGCGTGTGATGCAACACTTTTCTAAAGTAACGCAAAAGGCTGAGAAGCTTGCACGAATGGTATCTCAAATTGACTATGTAGAGACTGGTAGCGAATTAGTCGCCCTACTCCATGAATCCGCAGAAATCAAGGCACACAAACCTGAAGTCAATAAAGCTCAGAAAAACAGTAGCTACCCCTACTTCGTGCATCAGTTCTTTGATGAATATGGCTACGCTTGCTGTGGCATACTTAAAGACACCGTGAAAAATGCAAAAGGAAAAGACATAATCGGATATTATAAATCTATACCTTCTGCTAAGTCACACCTCAATAGCGCATTACACAATTTCGATTTATGTCAAACTAAAGTAGGTCTTAATACCAATGAAGGATCCTGCTTCTATGTTACTATTGGCAAATGTCATGGTGCCTGTACAGGACATGAAGAGGCGGAAGAGTACAATCTACGTGCAGAGGAAAGTCTACAATATCTCAAAAAGGTATTTGATGAAAATCTAGTGATCATCGAAGAAGGTAGAACAGAAGATGAATCCGCAGTAATCTTAGTAGAAAATGGACATTATCTAGGCTATGGCTATATAGATAAGAGAGACGCTAAACTTGGAATAGAAGAAATCAAAGAAGCTATCGACTACAAAAGACCTAATCCTGAAACAAATGGTATCGTAAGAAATTACTTGAATGGTGAAAAAAGAAAAATCATCCGTTTTTAAATCAATTGTTACTTAAAAGGATTTCTCGCTTTCCACTCTTCTTTGGGTGTAAGAAAATCTAACAACTTAGGCGTGTACTTAGCTACAGCTTTACTGGACAACTTAAGATATAAATGAAGGTCAGTTGGTGTAGCACCTACAGAAGACTTAATTTCTAATGCGGTTCTTGACATATCTACATGAGAGACACCCAACGATATCCCTTCTTCGACTAAATCGTAAAGCATATTGAGATACAACTGATGCGAACCATTGTAATTATGATCATAGCCTAAAAAGTGTGCATCTAGCGCATCATGTGTTTGTATTGATGTATAAAAGCCGACCATCTTTCCATCTAAAAAATAACCTGTAACATTCATCTTGTCACCGAGTTGGTTCTTGAGATGATAGAAATAATTATCCTTTAATATAAATAGATTAAATGCAGCTTGATCAGATACATACCTATATAATTTCGAGATATCCGCTTCATAAGAATTGACTTCGCTAGCTGAGAGTATCCTCTTTTGAATGTCAATGGCTTTCTTTCGAGCACCACGCATACGTACACGATACTTACTCTTCATCGCAGAAACATAATCCTCAGTTGTTTTCCATAATGGGTCGATATTTACAGACATTGTCGGCTGCACCGAAAACTGAGTATAACCATGCTGAATTGGCATCCTATGATCATCATGAAAATCTTTATACATCACACCGCGCACCTTTATTCCTTCTTTCTTTAGAATAGGTAACAAGACGTCCAATGATTGCTCTATAAAAGAGAACTTCTTATCTACAGCAATATCACTATTAAAGAACATTCCATAATTACCAGTAAGTGTAAGGTTTCCCACTACAAGCGTGTATGCTCTAAATCTAGATGCAACAGATCGCTTTACACTGGCTAATATTCTACTGGTTTTGGACCCACTTATATCTTTATCAAATCGGATACTCTCATCTAATCTAATCGTCTTGATCTGATAGTAGCCAATTCCTATATCACCTTGCTCTTCTGTAGAAAACAAAGCATATCTAAATCTTGAATCACTCGGAGGTGCCAATTCTAATGCTCTCAAAAAATCTCTTCCAAAGAAAGTATCGTCTGACGGCACTACCGTTTTCCATCGATCAATAATAGAATCTATAGAAGTATAAAACTGAACTGATACCGTATCATCTATAGGTAGTGGAAAGCTTTGATCCTGTAAGATCACCTTAGACTTAACTGCAGTCGATTCGGCAATACTAGGAAAACAAGATCCAAGTGAAATAGAGGTCATAAATAGTTACGAGTAATAATTATGCAACATGCACAGCTATAATGTCAAAATTAAATATAAAGTTGTGTATTGAATGGAGAATTGTGTCTAAATACTATTTATAATAGATCAAAAGACCTTTTATCTTGATTATTCTCTTCCTATCTACCCTTTCGGCTTTTGACCTTTAGCTGCTGTTATCTTTCTGAGCGCATATTGCTCATCTTCCCAGGAAAGTAGCTTTACCTTGGCAAATCCCTTATAATTAGTAAAATATTGCTCAATCATCCACTTGATAGATGCATGCTCTACAGCGAAATCAGAAAATTCGCTCGCCTTAAATGTCTGTCTTTTCTCTTTACTCGGAATAGCTATAAAGAAATCTTTCTTTACCCCATCGTCTGACAGCCTCATCGCACCTATCGGAATTACATTAAGTTCTTGACCTTGATAGATCCGATCTGATAGAATAATAAAATTGAGTTTTGTCTTATCATCTACAACTTTCTCAGCCACGTTAAATGGTAAAGGAAGGTAAGGTTTTATAGCATCTTGCACATCATAACTGTCGCCTGCACCGTATATCACTTCTACTAATACACCATCTTCAGAAATATCCATTACAGATTGTTCTGTTTCTTCTTTGCAGGAAGTCAAGGCTAAACCAAAGCATAAAATATAAGTGAGTACGCGCATATTAGTCATATAGATATAAATACGCTTACAAGATAGTAAATGTTGTTTGATTGCAGATGATAATATATACTTCATGTCATGCAAAGCAACAATATAAATCATAATTACATCACTGCATCTAGTAAGTCCTTCGTGTATTGTTGCTGAGGATTATTAAGTATAGACTCTGTATCATTCATCTCTACGATCTTGCCAGACTGCATGACCATGATTCGATCACTGATGAATTTGACAACAGATAGATCATGAGAAATAAATATATAGCTTAAATCAAATTCATCCTTAAGATCTTTGAGCAGATTGAGAATCTGTGCTTGCACACTTACATCAAGTGCAGATACTGATTCATCGCAAATAATAAACTTGGGATTCATACTTAGTGTCCGTGCGATACAGATACGCTGGCGCTGACCACCAGAAAATTGGTGCGGATATCTATCGTAAAAGTCAGGCTCTAAACCTACTTTCTCTAATAAATCAATTACCTTCTCCTTTCTTACGGCATCGTTACTATGCAGACCATGGACTTTCATGGGTTCCTGAATCGCTGCACCTATCCGCATCCTTGGATTAAGAGAAGAAAATGGATCTTGAAAAATGATCTGATAATCACGACGAAGCATTCTCATGGATTCCTTATCCAAACCAAATACATCTTGATTCTCAAAAAACACTTTCCCTGCAGTCGGTGGTATTAATCGTAAAATCGTCTTTCCCAAAGTAGACTTACCACTTCCTGACTCTCCTACTAATCCTAGCGTTTCTCCTTTCTTCATCGTGAAACTGATATCATCTACCGCTTTGGTATATGCTGTCGGTCTACCAAAAAAGTTCGTCTTAGCAGTATAGTATGTACTTAGATTTTCAACCCTAAGTATCTCTGGTTCTGACTCGAGTTCTATGATTCTTGAATTATAGTCGGCGATAGGTTCTATCAGCGAAGTCACAAAATCATTTTGTGATTGTTCATCATCTACACGATTCATAAAATCAGAAATCGTAGGTAATCGATGCATACGTTTATCCATAGGTGGTCGACATGCAATTAGGCCCTTAGTATACGCATGCTTAGGATTGTAAAAAAGATCATGTGCTGTTCCTTGCTCAACTATGTCTCCCTTATACATTACTATGACATAATCGGCGATCTCTTTGATCACTCCTAGATCATGACTGATAAATATCGTCGAAGTATTATACTCTGATTTGATCTCACTTAACAGCTTGATAATCTCTTTCTGTACTGTGACATCTAAGGCTGTAGTCGGTTCATCAGCGATCAATACTTCTGGATGGTTAGATACTGCCATTGCAATCATGACACGCTGTATCTGTCCACCAGACATCTCATGAGGATAAGATCTGTATATCCGTTCAGGATCAGGCAATTGCACTTTTTCAAATAACGCTATAACTTGTGCTTTGGCTTCTGCCTTAGTTACATTATTGTGTATCAGTATCGCTTCTGCCACTTGCTTACCACACCTCTGAGTAGGATTAAGCGAACTCATGGGTTCCTGAAAAATCATAGAGATAGCGTTACCTCGTAATGTACACATCTCTGATTCTGTGATGGCCAGTATATCTTGCGATTTACCATCCTTGCTCGTATAATCAACCGTTCCACTTTTGATATATCCAGGTGGTGAGGGGATTAATCTCATAATTGAAAGTGATGTCACAGACTTACCACTTCCTGATTCTCCTACTATACCGATAGTACTTCCTTTGGGAATATCAAAAGATACCTTCTTTACGGCTTCGAACTCTTTGCCATCGTTGATGAAGACAGTTTGGAGTTCATTGACGCTAAGTACGTTGTTATTAGTAGTGCTTGACAATATCCTCGGTTAATTTAGTGTATTGTAAATATGTGAAAAATATATCTAATATGTATAAAAGCTTAGATAGCTATTCAATCTTAGCTGTAATTCATTTACTTAAGTCTATTCTCAAGGTAGAACTTCAACACAATAACACCTATAGAATCTTATTTATACACAGAAAACTCTCCACCACTAATAATATTTATGAGTCCTCCGTTCTGATTCTTGAATACTTCTTCCATATAAGTACCTGATAATGACAGATATCCATGTACATTAATAACACCTTCATTGAGGATCGCTTTTTTCGCAAGTTCATTTTCGTAAATGTTTATGTTAGAATAACCTTCTAGATTCATAATTCCATTCACAGTATTGTGTACACCAAAATCTCCAATGTCTTGAATGTAGAATCCACCATTACCACTAATAGAAAAAACTCCATTATTTATAATTGCTGTATTATTAGTGCCTTTCTGATCTCTGACTTCGAGATAACCATATAAAATGAGAGTCCCATTATTTTCTATAACACCATTACCTAAGACAGATAGATTGGTGGTGTCACCCATTTGGAGTGTTGTGTTAACGCCTACAATCAGATTTCGTACTTTTAGTTGTCCATATCCATCAGCCCCACCACCTTCACCTTGACTTTGATTGCCTAGAATAATAAGATTTATTGTTTCGTTGTTGTTCCCTATTTCAACATTTTCACATATGGTAGGTATATGACCAAGACTCCAATTTAAGGGGTCCTCAAATATACCAAGTGTATCTGGTCCAATCCATTGATTTGGTCCAAAATCAGAGCCTTCATCTATGGTTCCATTACAGTTGTTATCCATAGCATCACAGAGGACTTCATCAGCACTTGGATTAATATCTTCATCGTAATCATCACAATCCTCTACTTCGTTACAATAGCCATCTGAATCCCAATCTGTGCCCCAACCATTTTCACATAATAAGCTAACATCTCCTGCATAAGGTAATCCTGGATTATTACTCAGGTTGATAGAATCTTTGTAACAAAAACTACTTATTCCATTCACAAAACAACCTGCGAGCATATTGTTAGATGCTGTAAATGTTCTTAAACTACTATTGTATCCCAAGCCTACAGGAATACTATCTAATTCATTAAAATCAAGATGGATCATATTAATACTTGTCATCGTCTTAAATGATGTAGGTATAGCACCTGAAAATTGATTGTTGCTTAAATCCAACTTTACCAATAGATCTAATGAATCCCAATATTCTGGAATGCTATCTATGAGTGCATTGTTGCTTAAGTTTAAATAATTCAATCCAGTCAATGCCGTTAATTCAGCAGGGAGCGGTCCTTGTAAATTGTTGTTGGAAAGGTCAATTGATGTAATTTGACCTATGTAGTTACACGTGATTCCTGTCCAATTACAATAATCACAGGCCACACCTGTATAACCGTTAGCCCAACCTTGATTATCCGTCCAAGTGGAGCCATTTAAATCTTCGTAGATATTCAATAATGTATCCAGTTGGTATTGACAAGGAAGATCATCAGAGTAAATACAAATCGAGAACTCACCTTCATCATCAGAGCCATCTTCAACTACTCTGATGTAAATGATTTCATCCACTAAAGCAGGATCATCTAAACTAAATGAAATAGGATCTCCATTAATCGAAAAACCACATTCCAAGGATACCAATGCATTACATTCTCCAGTATATAACTCAACTACTACATCAGAAATACCGTCCGTCGCTTGCAATGTCAAATGAATCTCATCTACATTTCCATAATCAAATCGATACCAAATATCTTTCTCATCTCCTGAGTTACCACAACTCATATTGCCACCATTGCCTGAAGACGTAGTGGCATAATTATTATAAAATCCATTGACGCAGTAATTTAAAACCGGTAACTCCTTGGATCTAGAACAGACATCGTTAAATGGCGATACAAAAGCGCAATTTCCACCAGTCTCACAAGAGGCGTTACTATACCGTTCATAAATCAAATTTCCTGGCTGTGGGCCAAATCCATTACTCAAATTGATACCCGCTGAGGTAAGATGGCAATAAGACATGATCGTACCACCAACATTATTAGGTGGGTTTCCTGGATCTGCACAACTACCTTCAATGGTTCCGCAGCCATCAATAGCAGTATTGTTTCCATTCCATACACATGCTTGCGTATGATTAGATCCCATATTGTGCCCCATCTCATGTGCAACCACCATTACATTCCAAGAATAAGAAGGATAAGGTACCGACCCACTGCTAAGATTGGCACTTACTGCCACATTGAATGAGTTACTACAAAGCTGATTAAGATATGCAATACCACCACCTAGACTTCGACCTGAGAGTAAATGCGCTAGGCGACCATTATTATTTGGGTTATTGTAAACTGCTGATCTAAATAAACTTAATGCCTCAGAAGTATTAGAGGAAGTAACATACGGATCTGGTGTATCCCACACTTGAATACCAGAAATATTAATCGGTACATCATACTCCATATATAGGATAGAAACCTGATTAAACAAAGTCACAACCCATGCTTCTGCATTAGTTATATTTGATCCTTGCTTATTGTACATATTGTGATCCACCTCAAAAAATACCGTTACACATTCAGGAGTTGAACTGGATCGAGATTGCGCTTCATTATCTTCTACTCTAACTGAAGATTCATCTACCATATTACATACCCATTCTCGATCTACAGTGGATTTTCGATTATGATCATAATACCCAGCATAAAGGTCTTCATACTTTGCTATTTCATAATTACCATCGCCATCGAATATGCTGATATTGACTTTACTATCGTAAAAGACCATCGTCACTTTAGAATCCTTTGTCCCTTTTACGCTACCTTGATAGAAAGTATATTTATTAGCAGTATCGATTGATTTACCAGAGCTAGTATATAGTTTATAGCCATCACTGAGAATATTTACTTTTTCTAGAGAAATAGTCTTTTTACCCATTGTTGCAGGAATTTCAAATTCTACAAATTGACTTTCATTTAATCTATTTCTAAGTTGATCAATATCTATTTCGTAATAGTCAACAGCAGACAAAACAGATAAACCTTCCTTTTCTATGGTCTCCGAGACTTCTGCCCTTGTCACTAAATTTTGACTTTGAGCTAAGGGCGAAAGGAAAAGCACTAATATAATAGATGCTAACAGATTGAATAACAGACTATTCTGCATATGATGGTTTTTTAGGTAAAAACGATGAGGTTTGTAAAAGCAATATGATATGAGACATCATAAAGCTAATACCTCATCAATATACTAAAAGAGTAAAGACTTACGAACCTTGTCTATCTTTCTTCAATCGAAAGTGTCATCAGTTTATCTTAAAGAGCTAAGGATAAGCTAACATTAAATAAATCTTAAATCGATCAAATCTGTATGTAGATAGTTAGATAGAGACATTATATAAGCAGTAACTAGGTATATTTGATCTAGTAAAGCAAAACTTAAAATCCCAATAAGTGTATTAATCCAATTCAGATTACCACTTAACAAGAATAATTATGAAAATAGTAAAGAAAATAGCTTGGATCCTACTGATTCTATTTATAGGTCTTATCATAGCTGCCTTAGTGGTACCTGCGGTGTATAAAGATGAGATCGTAGAAAAACTAAAGATTACACTCAACGATCAACTAAATGCTAAAGTAGATTTCGATGATATTGACTTATCGATAATCTCCTCTTTCCCTAATGCTCGATTAGATATTGAAAATCTATCGGTAACGGGTATTGATCAATTTGCAGATATCACATTATTCAAGTCGAAGCACACTATGTTTGATGTGAGTATTCCATCCCTTATCAATGATGACATTCCTTATCAATTAAGAGAGGTCCTTATAGAAGAAGCGGATATTACATTAATGCTGTCTACTGACGGAAGCGCTAACTACAGTATAACTGAAGAATCGGAAGGAGAATCGGCAAGTTATACCTTAGACTTGGACAAGTACTCTTTGACAGATAGTAAAATCACTTACATAGATCAAAGCTCTAACCTTAAAATGGTTGTAGCTGAGCTGAATCATACTGGTAAAGGTAGATTTACAGAAAACATATACGATCTAGACACCTACAGTGAGAGTGGAAGTATGACAGTTACTAGTGAGGGCGTAAGTTATATACGTAACGCAAAGGCCAAGCTAGATGCTGTAATCAATATCGATATGCCTAATGAAAAATATACACTCAAGGATAATAAAATCTCACTCAATGAGCTTAATCTCGACGCGGATGGTTATGTACAGATGAGAGGTGACAATATATTTGTGGATGCTACTATCAAAGGATTGGAAGATAATTTTAGAAGTTACCTCTCGGTAGTGCCTCATGCATATGTGGACCAATTTGCAAATGTGGCTACAGAAGGAAAAGGATCGCTTACCGCTGTTATCAAAGGAAACTATAACAGTATCAAACCTTCATTTCCAGCTATCGATGTAGACCTTAATATCTCTGATGCTTATGTAAAGTATAATAATATGCCTAAAGCAGTAGAAGGTATTTTTGCCTCTATCAATATAGATGCTAAAGAAGGTAACTATAATGATATGATTATCAATATACCTTCTCTCAAAGCACGTGTAGGAGATGATCCATTAGAAGCTAAACTAGTTATTAGTGATTCAGCTACCGATCCTAAGGTAGATGGTGCATTCAAAGCAGATATTGATTTAAGAAATTGGAAATCTGCTCTTCCTGCAGAGATGATCAAAGATATGGAAGGTCGAGTAAAAGCCGATATTGCATTTGCAGGCAAAGCCTCAGACATAGAATCTTCTAATTATAGCAACCTCAAACTTGATGGTGAGATGGCAATTAATGATGTACAAATAAAGCGTGATAATGATCTAGATATCGTTGTAACGAATGCAACAGTAAAGGCTTCACCAAGTTTATTAGATATCAAAATGGATGGTGTTAGATATGGTAAGTCTGACTTTAATCTTACCTCAAACGTAAAAGATCCTCTCATGCTGGCGATCAATACCGATGAACCAATCATATCTGATATTGATTTTCAAGCAGGTACATTAGATGCTAATGAAATGCTTGGAATCACTAGCAAGACTGGGACTACAAGTTCTACCGAATCACCATCTGCTGGATCTGCATTTAACATTAATGAAAGTAGAGTAAATCTTTCGGCTACAGCTGACGAAATACTTTATGAGGATCAAGTTTGGAAAAATGTAAACCTTAAAGGAAAACTGGATGGTGACAAGATAGATATCACAGATGCATCTGCGAAAATGAAAGACAATGATATCAGTATGAAAGGTACACTGAATCATCCCATGGGATATATGGATGGTACAGACAAACTTACTGGAAAGATTGACATCAATAGTAACCAACTAAATTTCAATGATTTCATCGCTGATACTGCGACTGACACTGAAGTAGAAACTTCTAATTTTATTGTACCCGAAAATATAGATGTAGATATAACTGCTAATATTAAAGACCTTACATATACAAATATGAAAATGGCTAATAGTACGGCCAATATCAAAGTAAGTGATCAAGTAGCCAATATCACATCACTTACCACTAATACACTTGGTGGAGAGATAGGAATGCGAGGTGCGTATGATAGTAAAGATACTAATAAGCCCATTTTTGACATGATGTTGGACTTCAATAAGATAGAGTTTGTCAAAGCTTTTGAAAAAATGGAAACTATGCAAAAGCTAGCACCTATTGCTCAATACATCAGTGGATTTTTCAATTCAACATTGACATTTAAAGGTGCGCTTGGTGAAGATATGTTGCCGGACCTTTCAACCTTAAATGCCTCAGGTTTTGTAGAGACATTTAATAGTAGTATTAATGATTTTAAAATTCTTGAAGGCTTAGGTGAAAAATTAAATATTGATCAACTCAAATCAATAACACTGGAAAATACTAAGAATTGGTTTGAAATAGTAGATGGAATGGTAGAGCTTAAGCCTAAGAAGTTTAAGGTAAAGGATATCGATATGGCTATCGCTGGTAAGCATGGATATGGTAAAGACATGAATTACTTTATCGAAATGAAAGTGCCTAGAGAAATGCTCAAACAAAATGTAGTAACTGGATTTTTGGATCAAGGTATGAGTAAGATCGAAGCCGAAGCGGCCAAATATGGTGTTACTATTGGTACTGGTGATTATATTAATCTAGAGATCGGTATCACAGGAAGTATGCAATCACCTAAGTACTCTATCAAGCCAGTAGGATACGAATCTGGTGGTGTCAAGCAAGTAGTGAAAGACGAAATCAACAATCAAATTGCGACGGTTAAAGATTCTGTAAATACGGTAATTAACAACACCAAAGAAACGATAAAAGATACAGTTAGAACGGTAGCTAATCAAGCGGTAGATAGTGCAAAAACTGTAATCAACACTAAAGTAAATGAAGTGAAAGATAGTGTAAAAACGGTAATAGCAAATCAAGTAGATAGCTTAGCCACTCAAGTAGGTCTTGACTCATTAAAAGACAAGGTTAAAGATGTATTAGGTAATGGCGCTGATAAAGAAGCAGATAAAATAAAAGACAAAATAAAAGAATGGAATCCATTTAACAAGAAGAAAAAGAACGAATAGTGTTCTGAAATTGATTCTTAGAGAAGGTTCTATCTATGATGATGGAACCTTCTTTTTATTTACATCATTGTCTTTTCTTACATTTACATTTCTATCAATAATATATATCTAGATCATGCTTATTACCAGAGGAGATTTTATAGATGTATGGTCTAAATTAAACCAACGAGGAAAGGGCTTTTTGTTGTCCAAGCTTAATCCATCTAAAGTCAATCGTACGAAGAGCGCATTTAATGAAAGTGCTGTGTCTGCAGCTAACTGGTGGATCATACCTAGTGTCCGTCAACGTTGGAATCATATGATCACTAATCAAGTAGAATTGGACTATGAAGATTATATGATGCAAAAATTCTTTTCTAATGGATCAAACCTCAACTTGCTTTCAATCGGAT
This sequence comes from uncultured Saprospiraceae bacterium, assembly GCA_937995755.1. Classification (GTDB taxonomy): domain Bacteria; phylum Bacteroidota; class Bacteroidia; order Chitinophagales; family Saprospiraceae; genus UBA1994. The sequence goes on from CALKJD010000019.1 coordinate 45,379, forward strand.
CAGGAGTATGTAGCCATGAAATCAAACTCGCAAAGCACCAACAACTTACTAAGGTAGTATGCACTGATCTTGTTCAATCATTATTAGATAAAGCTAGCAACAATGCTAAGTCAGAGCACCTTAAAAACATGGAATTCATATGCGGTGACATTAATGAAACCATACCCACGGAAGAGCAATTTGATATCGTTTTCTTTCATGCCTCACTTCACCACTTCTATGATATTGATGCATTTATAAAATCCACTGTAATTCCGCGACTCAAACCCAATGGACATATCGTGATCAATGAGTATGTAGGAGTCAATAGATTACAATTCCCAAAGAATCAAATCAAGGCAATCAATCAAGCTTTAACACTTGTTCCTCAATCATTGCGAAAGAGATTTAAATCGAATGCGATTAAGAGTAAATTTTATGGTAGTGGACTGATCAGAATGATACTCGCTGATCCAAGTGAATGTGTAGATGCGGAACAAATATTACCTGTATTGCATCAGTATTGTCATGTGGTAGAAGAGAGACCTTATGGTGGCAATATACTCATGAACGTATTGAAAGATATTGCCCATAATTTTCTAGAGGATACACCAGAGATCCATCAAACCTTACAGAAGCTATTTGATTTTGAAGATGAATATCTCAAAGAAAATCAAAGTGACTTCCTATTTGGAGTGTATCAAATAAAGTAAGACTTACTTTGTGTAAATCCATTTCCAAGAAACAAGCATTAAACTATTTATGCCCAAGGAAATCCATTAACCAATTCGCTTATAAAGTCCAGAAAGATAGTTGGCTTATAGATAATAGTAATTACAACTCCAGCTATAGCCCCCCAAAAGTGAGCGTCGTGTCCAATATTATCTCTTGCATTTTTCGCCGACCAAGACTCATACCATAGATATAAAACTCCAAAAATAATTGCAGGCACGGGTATGACAAAATACAGACCTAGCATAGACCATGGCGCATATAATATAAATGCAAACAACACACCTGATACTCCACCCGATGCTCCTATGGCAGAATATCCTGGATTGTTTTGATGCTTGAAGTATGTAGGCGTATCAGCCAATGCGATAGTCAATAAATACATGACAACAAATAAGATCGCTCCCATAGTTACACCAAACATATCTTTGTACCAAGCCTCCACGTGTCTACCAAACTCGTGTAAGACATACATATTGATTCCTAAGTGCATCCAACTTCCATGCAAAAAACCAGACGTGATCCATCTGTAGTATTGCTTTTCTCTTTTCTCAGTATATGGGTGATGCTTCAACTGATCAAATAATTGTCTATTACTAAATGCTGGAATCGACACCAAGCATGTAATAATGACTATAATAAGGGTAACTGATAATGTCATGTCTAGCTGTTATGATATTTTTCGTTGCGCAATATAGTATAAGCGCGATACAGTTGCTCCGTAAAGAACAATCTAATCATCTGATGTGAGAATGTCATTTGTGATAAGGATAACTTTTGATCTGCCCTTTTGATGAGGCTCTCATGCGCTCCATATGCTCCTGCCACTACGAACACTACCCTTTTGATTGATCTTAGTTGCATCTGCCCTAGAGCTGCAGCAAAGTCTTCTGAGGAGTATTCTTTGCCTTTTTCATCTAAAAGCATCAAATAATCTGTAGGAACCAAGTTTTTCATAATCTGCTCCGCCTCCAATAACTTTAGAGCTTCTGGATCTTTCTGAGGCTTCACATCTTTGATGATCTCCATCTTAAACTTACAATAATGAGATAGTCTCTTCGTATAGATATCTATCCCTTGCTGTAAATACTTCTCACTCGTCTTTCCTATACACCAAAGCTGTACTTGCATTTCCCTACTATTAAATCTTGAATGCTCAAAATTAAGAAAGATAAACAGAAATCACTCAAGCCTCAGAATACTCATGACAATTTCTCCTTGAATAGCCATATAATGATCTTCTTCTATTCCTTATTAACTATCAAACAATAATAGATCTAGAAGAACCAAATCCACTATCCAAGCATTGATAATATTAGAAATATGAACAACCAAACGCTGTGAATACGACATACTTTATACCTGGGCTTGGATTTAATGAAGAGGTAATCACACCTATAGTTGATCAAGGTCTCGATATCCAAACTATCAATTGGATAGAGCCAATTCCATTGGAGTCTATACAGAGCTACGCACATAGAATGAGCGAAAATATAGACTCTAGCTTAGGGCCTGTAACGTTAATTGGACATTCTTTCGGTGGTATGATAGCTCAAGAGATCAGTCAACTCATAGATATAGATCAGATCATACTCATATCTACCTGTAAGTCTAGAGCAGAAAACTCGCTAGCACTTAAATCATTATCTCCACTGAAGATCAACAAATTCATTAAGAAAGATCTTATACTCAGAACGTTTCCTCTATGGTCACGTAATTATGGTTATGAGACAGAGCAAGAGATGGAAGTATTTAAAAGCATGATCGAAAAGAATACTGATACGTATCTCAATTGGGCTCTTAAGTCGGTCAGTACTTGGGAAAGGGAATTTGAAATAGCAACGCCCATCATACATATACATGGTGATAAGGATCGAACTTTTCCAATCAAAAACATTCATGATGTCACTCATGTCATAGAAGGTGGAAATCACTTTATGATCTATAAAAAGGCAGAAGAGATTGCAGAGTTACTTAAGAAGTATATAACATAACGGAGACGTAACTTAATCTACATGTACATATTCTAATACCGTGACTGTACCGACTTGCTCTATAGTGATATAATATATTCCGTTAGAAGTAAACGACTGAGCATCTATCTCGATCATTTCATCTTGATGAGCAGATTTTCTAGCGTACACTACCCTTCCTGTCGCATCCATAGCCGTAATAGTAATCTCTTCACTAGAATCAGTTTCGTTAAGTATAATACATTGCGTCGAAGGATTACTTAGCAAACTGAATCTATGATCAGATGCTGTAACCTCCACGTCTGACCGCAATTCACTTTGTAATGTCAATGAGTAAGGATACTCACCTTCATAAATTACATTTTCATAATCATTAGACAACTCAAAAAGGTACTCTTCTCTAACTTCTACTAATTCGAAATGTATGGAGTAAAGTGATTGATTTGCTTCGATTTCTGTTGGTTGTACATGTACGTCTACCAAATTGATTCTACCATCAGCAATATGATATTCATCTGGATTTACCACTTTACCATTATATCCTACTACTGCTACAGGATACATTGCTCTCGCATCATAGGTAATAGATAATTGAGATGCATCAGCCAATATTGAAGATTCAGAAGTGATAGCTAATGTCAATTCATTATCCTCTATAGAATATGTACCGTCAAGATTGTAACTCTCACTAGTTCTAACCTCAGCAGTATTATTTCCTTGCATTACCGCTTCATAAGATTCATTTACATCACCAAGCTTTATAGCTGTGAAATTAACATGTTGAACGGTATCCACTAAAGGCTCTAAATATATGTTTTGATCGTATCCCCACGGAGATGATGCATCCATAAACACCCATCCTTCAGGTATGAATCTCCAAGGCATATCACCATTTGGCAACTCAGATTTGATACCCAAAACTACTTTTCTAAGCAATACGATATCTGCTCCTGATATCGAATTAGATCCATTCATATCTGAAGCAATAATTTGATATGGATCCGTAAACTCTGAGAATCCAAGAACATGTCTTTGGATCAATACTAGATCTAATGATGTAACCCCATTAGTTAATTCATCCATCTTACGAGGAGTTACAAAGTATGGTACGTTATCAAAAGTAGCTTGTGAAGTATATTTTCCAGCTTCATTACTCCAAGTCGTATGAACATACGCTTCTTTTACATCTTTATATTCTACTTCTACAGCGTTGATACGGTCGCCAGCTATTGTTCTGAGATCTCCTTTTACGATTCCATCTTGCTCTTGATTTTCACAGATATCATCGTTATCTTGAATTACAATTTGAATTTCACAAAAATCTTGATTTCCATCTGAATCCGTCACATACATGGTAAGCGGCAACCATTGTATAGCTCCGTTTTCGATATCTTCACAGTCTATAGTCCAACTCGTATCATCCACATCCTCAGAAAATGAAAATTGCAAATCAGAAACAGGCGTACAATTATCATAACTGTCAAAATCAAAATCTTCCGCCCAAATAGTTACTTGTCCAGTAGTAGGCATCAGTACTGTAGTGATCGAACTAAAGCAATATGGCGTTGGTGCTTTACAATCTTTCACTGTTACCATATAATCACAAGTAGTTACATTTCCACAGGCATCAGACACTGTCCAATACACTTTATGCGTACCATGATTTAGAGTAGTTTCAATAGTAGCATTCCCACCTGATAAATCAATGGTTCCATCGTTATCATTGTCAATTTCCCAAGAATAATCTAGAAGCAAAGTATCAGTACAATCATCACCTGCTGATAGATCAAAACTATATTGTGCCACCATACAGTCATCATCATAAGAACAAATCTCTACATCAGTACAATTAGATATAGTCGGTGCTATGTTATTCGTAAGTTTAATTACTTGATTATCTGTCCAATACCCTTCACCAGTATCAGGATTATGCTGACACCAATCGATTGCTGTCCAATGTCTAATGATCTTTACACAAGCTGTATCCGCGATTGGAAATATTTCATCGTAAAACTCAAATGCAATAGCACCACATGTCACTCCTGACAATAATGGAACACCAGTCTTACTAGTATCAGATTCGATATCTTGACATCCTGTAGTGGTAATATCTAACGGCCACTGAATATCACTTTCTTGAATATAATCTGCATTCTGAATTGTAATAGATTGTATACCACTTTCTGACATCCCAAACTCATCAGTAACGGTAAACGTACGTAGTATCGTTCCTTGATAACAATCAACAGATTCTACAGATGTCTCACTTACACTAGCGGTACAATTATCAATGTAATATCCATCAGAACCTGCAATACCAGAGTTGAAATCATCATTGATGATAATACTTTCTACATCATCTACATTAGATCTTACCACTCCAAAAGGTGAAAGGTCTTCTAAATCGTAATAAGTATCACAAGAAATCGTGATATCAGAAGGTACTACTAATTCTGGTGCTATCTTATCTTCTATAATTACCGATACCATACAAGTATTAGAATTGCCATTTGCATCTGTTACTTGCATCGCTACCATTATAGTATCATTTACTTCTTCACAACAAAAATCAACATAGTCTCCGAAAGCCAATCCAAAACCACATTCATCAGTCATCTTGGCTACTTGGTAACTTACGATCTCACAGTTATCTGTTGATCCATCATCAAATGTAGCTGCGTATACTCTAGATCTTCCATCAGAAGTAATACTTGTAGACGTAAATTCATCGCATACTGGATAAGGTTCTACATCATCTTCTACTGTTATTGTTGCAGTACACATAGCGCTATTACCACATTCATCAGTAACTGTATAGGTTACATTAACCAAACCTTGTGGAAGATTGTCTACATACAATTGTTCTTGTACCTCAGTAACAGGATAAACATTAACATTACTTACACCTTGTACTTTAGCTGTAATAGTATACTCACTGCAATCTGTAATATTTGTTGGAAGATTCAAAAGTGTATTGTTACTCTCACAATCATAGACCGATGTAGAAATAGTAATGTCATTTACACAAGTAAATGTTGGCGCTGAAGTATCATCCACCTTTATAACTTGGTTCTTCGTCGCTGTTTCTACTAAGCACCAATCAATAGCTTCCCAAGCCCTCAACACTTTAAATCCTCCTCCACATAATGGTATAACCGTATCTGTATAAATAAAATCTAGATGATTACAAGAGCTAGGCGTTGGGCTACCTGTAACTGAAGTGGCAGGATTACCGTCTGCATCAGTTTCATATACTTGATCACAATCCAATGTGGGTGCCTCATTTCCATCATAATGTGGAGGAAAGACTAACTGATCTACCGTTATTCTTTCTATCAGTATAGATTGAGCACAATAGCTTGTATTTCCATTGGCATCCATTGCGATCCAAGTTCTATTAATGATCTTATCTAATGAAGTATTACATGAAGGAATCGTTACATCATCTGTATAACTCAATGCAACATTTCCGCATGCATCCCATCCTGATACGATGTAAGCGTCATTACCGTTAGCTACGGCCACCGCAGCGGCAGGTATCGGCAAACCAATCTCATCTGCAGAATTTCCTTCGTCACAAATAATCTGACTATCAATACATGAGAATACTGGAGCATAATTATCTGTCACCGTCAAAGAACCGGAGCAAGTCACTTGAGTACATTCATGCCCAACTTTATAAGTAATGTTCTGTCCAATGTGCTCTCCAGTTAAAATATTTCCAGAGATATTGATTCCATTCTCGTCCATCACATTTATAATATATCTATCTATTGGTTCAGCAGGATTAGAAACTAACATATCAATAGTTACCGCTTGCTGGCATTGCACGTCTAAGGTTACGTTGATCGCATTGTTACATGCGAGAGCTGGAGCATTCTGGTACGTGATGCTTACTACATCAGATACTTCTATCATTGGCCCAATCCCATCTGGATCGTCTGAAACTAAAATTAAACTAAAAACACCGTTAGCTTGATCTTCAACACCTGGCACATAGGCCGTAGTCGTAGAGAATGTACTCATACTATTACCAGAAGGAAGGAATAAACCATCTCCAGTAGTAAACCAATTGCCATCACTAACAATACCTGATATAGTTGCTTCTAGCATATCGATATCAAGACTACTACCATAACAAAGGCTAGTATCGTCTCCTGCAAATACCGTTATTTGTGCAGAAGCACTTTGATACAGTCCTGTGTTTAATGCTATAAATACTATTAGTAGCACTGAATCTAGACTCATACACTTCTCCCACATAGCGCTAACCGCACTATGCAAAGATGAAAGATATGTAGTTAATAGATTCAAAATCAATACATTATATTATTAAATTCTTATATAAGTATTCATAACAATGCGAGTTACTTATATATTACAAATATGTTTAATGCAAAATCTGTACCGTTTTTAATCATTCTCAGAATTAGTTACTTCTAGGCAAAAACTAACATTTCTATAAGTTGCCAATTGGGCCATCATATGAGAATTATTTCATATTATAGACATAGCTACAACACTGTAGAGAAGTTCTAAGTAAAGGTGAGTAATAGATTTCTAGATATGACAATTACCACTAAATATTGGAATGAAACACTCCATATCCAAAGAATATTCTATTGGTAAATATGTACCTCAATACTGTAATTCTGTAATATCTATGAAAACCTACTCAAAGATTGGCTTGATTTCATAGCCTTGATTCCTAAGTAAATGAAGCATACCATGCTTACCAGAAAGGTGAGCCGCACCAACTGCTGCAAATAAAGATTGATTCTTACTTAAAGATATGAAACGATTCACCATATTCTCATTACGGCGATATAGCATCAGCAACTTCAAAGGTCCTAGTGACTTTTTACTTTTGCTATATAACTTGTGTAATTTGCCTTGTGCGTATAGGTCGCCAAGAGTGATTATTGATTTGCCATATTTATTTACATTCCTAAGTACTTGCTTGAGGCCAGTAACTTGGTGTTGCATAGGAATACTTTGCAAAATATCGATTTGATCTTGTACAGATTCGAGTCCATATAATGCCTTGTCTAATTTGGTGGCATAGCTCCATAGATGATGATCCAAAGCTAAACCATAATCCTCATAAGAGAATGCCTCAGCAATGATATTAGTGATAGCCATCGGAGTAAGATGTATCACTTCCGCCATATGAACTCCAGTAATCTTGTAAAAGATAGAAGACATCCTTTTAAACTGTCTCGGAGTATAATAATCAGAAAGCGACTGATCACTTGGTAATTGAAAATATTGATGTAAATCTGCCTCAGAGGCATGCTCTAAATGCATCTCGCCAGAATAGCTATCTACTAGAGGCACATATTTTTCAGCTAAAAACGCGTAGGTATAAGCATTTAAATCCTTGAGGTGCATCGTCCCCATAAGGTAATTAGTACGATCTAAAATAGGATCATAAACAGACCACAATACCGATTCTCTCTTACTTACTGCCATATTTATTAACTGCAACTATACACAAAGGCCGCTAAGATATTACATCTAGCGGCCTTTTGGACTTTATTTATCGAACTCTGATTAGAATTGTACTTATATTCTAATCGGAGAGGTATAATCAAAAGGAAGAGTATTAGACATTTTCACATCTGACAACGTCATCAATGTTTTTAATCTTTCGATCTCTTCTATTTGACTTAATGTCTTAAATAAAAGCTGCTCATAATCTTGTAAATCCTTACATACTATCTTGAGCAGAAAATCTGCATCACCCGTAATGATATAACATTCAACGATTTCTTCTACTTCTTTGATCTTCTTGATGAAGTTCTCCAATGCATTTTCTTTCTGCCATGCTAATGATACTAGTACAAAGGTACGTACGTTAAGTCCAAGCTTTGCAGCGTCAACTTTCGCATGATAACTCTTGATTATTTCTGTTTGCTCTAGCTTCTTTACTCTCTCTAAAGTAGGTGCTGGAGATAGACCTATCTTCTTAGATAGATCTAGGTTTGTAATCTTACTGTTCTCTTGTAATATTTTAAGAATCTTAAGATCAATTTTATCAAATTTGGTGCCTGCCATTTGTCAATTTGTTTTTAACTAATTAATAATAGTTTTCAACTTTATCGATATATATCCAATAAATATGAAGAAATTGAATCAATCTCCAGTTTATATCTCGACAATAAATTAAAAGGGAGTGTAAATAAAATATAATTCTCTTAATTTAACACTATAGTATAGAAAATATCCTTATATAATTATTTCAAAGCTCTTTATCAAACGAATATACTGTTGTTGCAACAATAGATGTACCGTACATTACAGCAGATTTGGAGACAAAAAAGCCTTAAAATCAAAACTTATAGGATTAAGTGATTTATTCGTAAAAGTAAAGAACACTACATTTTTACCCCAACCACTTCGTTAGGTTTAGTATGCTTCCATCTTCGATGTGTCCATAACCAATCGGATTCATTATTTCTAATATGTTCTTCTAACTCGATACTATATCGATCCAGAATAGACCCATATGGAGCCTCCACTGGATTTAACTCTAAGGCTGTATTATGGACTTCATAATAGCCTCGTTTCACCCTATTGATTTTAAAGTGAAAAACAGGCATATCGTACTCTTTGGCAAATTTCTCCGCACCATATTGTACTGCAGTATCTCTACCAAAAAAATTAGTCCAATACGCTCTTTTTGCTTTATGAGGAGATTGATCTGATGCAAAAAAGTATAAGGTAGGTTCTGTAGTCTCTGCAATAACTTCTTTAATTTCAGCCTTAGGTATCGCTCTGCAACCAAATTTAGTTCGTGAGTCTACTACCTTCTTATACAGAAATTCATTGCTCAAAGGTGTCATAATACCCAAAGATCTATGATTTATTAGCTTATCACTAATTACCATCCATTCCCAATTACTTACATGGCTTACCAGACCTACTACACTACGTCCCTGTTCATAATAAGGCTGTAAATTATCAACATCATGCATTATCATCCGTTTTCGAAGCTCTTTCTCACTAATACTGAACAACTTTAGAGACTCTATCATTACATCACAGAAGTTCTTATAAAACCCTTTTGCGATTTGTATTCGTTCCTCTTCAGTTTTTTCAGGAAATGCAATCGCCAGATTACCAAAAACTACTTTTTTTCGATATCCAATAATATAGTACGTAAGTAGATACAATAGATCAGAAAGCCTATGTAATAACCACATAGGTAATAATGAAAGTGGCTTAATTATAAGATAGTATAGGATTGGGACCATATGATGGTGTTCTACTCTTCGATTATCTCTTTGTCAGCAACCTCAAGACGCATGATTTCGTCTACGATCTCACCTAATTTTTCGGCTGGAATATCTTTAATAACAATTTCCTTGTTCTTATCCAATACAATAATCTTTGGCGTCTTAGTCACATACATTTTCCTCTGAAACCGTATGTACTCATCACCAGTATTCATCAACCTCAACATATCTTTATCTTCCAGTGAATCCCAACAACCATCGTACTTTTCTCCACCTTTAGTACAGATGCTTATCGTCTTAACTCCTTTAGCAAGATACTCATCATTGAATTTCACTATATGTGGCATCGCTTTTTTACAATGACCACAGTTCGGAGCCCAAAACAAAAGCACTGTATAATCCGCTTCTATTTCTCTGATTTTCACAGGATTACCGTCTTTATCATACGTAGTTATATCTGGTACTATGTTACCAATCAATAGTGGTTTCAGTTTATTGGCATTGTCTACTATTTTGGCTAAAGTCTCATCTTTTACCCACGGTGCTTTACCATTAGCATAGTATTTATCGACAATATGCACGTATATAGCATCTTGCCCTACCATTTTCATTTGAGCAAATTGATTTAGAAAATGAGAAGTATAAAATTTACGAGCTTCCTCATTATTGTCAAACTTAGAGAGTATATAGTCTATCGCTATGATTGTACTATCTGGTAAAGGAGAATTCAACTTCTCCATATAATAATCTATTCTATCATGTAGAAACGGAGTTCTAATAATAGCTGGCATATTAAAATCAACATTATCAAAATAATGATCTCTATAATATCTAAATCTCTTTGATTTAATCTCCTCAGGTGTACCTTCTGTAAATTCTGGAATATCTACCTGAAAATTAGCAGCTATCAATGCTGCAGTAATAGTATTAGGATGTTTGTTAACCAATTCTTTCTGATATTCTAAAATCTCAATATCTAATACTGAAATCTGCTCTTTTATTTTAGAAGCATCTTTGCCTAGAGAGTCAGCAACTATCAATTCATTTTGAAGTCTTACATTTTCAGGTCTACGTTTTTTAAGATAGCGGAGATAATCATAGAATAACTTGTTCTCTTCAGATCCTTTGCTCTTCAGTTCTGATAGATCTTCGTAGTTCATTTCTAGCTCAAACTCTTGATCATCTGTAGGAATAATAAATTGTGAATATTGATGATCTGGAATCGTAATTGCGATATATACGCCTGACTCAAATAATGAATCTGCCTGCAACTCAAACTTGTCTTTGTTAGATTTACGAATAAGAGTATCTTTTACTAACTGCCTATCAGCGAAGTAATTACCGACTATAAGCGTATCATTTTTGTAATTATCTATCTTAATCTCAATATCAACTTTCTGAGCAGTCACAGATGTGATCACAAAGATTGAAAAAAGCAAAAGTGTATGTATTCTGTTCACGTATATTATAGATTTCTATTTACTAATGGTAACTGACACAAATCTCTCAGTCCACCTATGAAACATAACTCACAAGCTAGATCGCCATGTGAGATGTGATTTTATATTTTATTTAACGATTGGCTCTTAACCACGTACTCCAGCCAATAAGTATAAAACCGCCATTCTTACAGCAACTCCATTTTCCACTTGTTGCAATATGATGGAATGATCAGAATCAGCAACGTCACTCGTAATCTCCACTCCCCTATTAATTGGACCTGGATGCATGACAGTAATCTCTTTATCCAATCGAGACAAACGATCTTTATTGACACCATAATAGAGTGAGTACTCTCTCAGTGATGGTATGTACTTAATATCTTGTCTTTCTAATTGGATTCGTAAAATATTAGCGATATCGCACCAGGCTAAGGCCTTATCAATATCATACTCTACTAAAACACCTAAGGAAGACATATGCTTAGGAATCAATGTTGGTGGTCCACAGACCATAACTTGAGCTCCAAGTTTGAGTAAACAATATATATTAGATAAGGCAACCCTACTATGCATGACATCTCCAATAATCACTACTTTTTTGCCTTTGAGATTTCCTACTTTCTCCGTCATAGAGAATGCATCTAATAATGCTTGAGTAGGATGCTCATGAGTACCATCACCCGCATTAATAATATTTGCATCTATATGCTGAGCTAAAAAATGATGCGCTCCAGGAGCAGGATGTCTCATCACTACCATATCTACTTTCATAGATAGGATGTTATTGACTGTATCGAGTAGAGTCTCTCCTTTCTTTACAGAGCTACTTGCAGCAGAAAAGTTTACAGTATCTGCAGATAGTCTCTTTTCTGCTAACTCAAAGGATATCCGAGTCCGTGTACTATTCTCAAAAAATAGATTGGCTATAGTGACATCCCTTAAAGAAGGCACTTTCTTGATAGGCCGATTAATTACCTCTTTGAAATTTTGTGCGGTTTTAAAAATGAGATTGATATCATCAGTATTTATATACTTGATGCCTAATAGGTGTTTCGTACTCAGTTGAGACTGACTCATTTGCTACTAACCGTTTTAGTTATTTAGTTTTACTAATATCATTTCGCCGTTTTGGCAGAAAACAATAAAATCCTATCCTCTGATTCTACGTGATTATATTCGACTTTGACATACGCTTCATCATATGCATCTACTACTAATCCTGTATAGTTAGGTTGAATAGGTAAGTGTCTATTAAATCTTCGATCGACCATGACCAATAGTTCTACCCTAGCTGGACGACCAAAATCTTGGAGAGCAGTCATCGCTGCATGTATAGTACGTCCTGAGAACAATACATCATCCACCAGAATAACATCCTTCCCATCAATACTGAATTCAATATCCGTCTCGCTAGCCTTGATTGGCTCAGTCCGTATCCTATAATCATCTCGGTAAAAAGTAATATCTAATTTTCCAACTTTCATATTACTACCGCGCTCCAGTACCGCCAATCTTTCAGCTATACGTTCAGCAAGGAATATGCCTCTTTCTTGTATCCCTATGATACATTTTTCTTTAGACGAAGGATAATTTTCGATGATTTCATAGCATAACCTATCCAGAGTTAATCTGAATTGATCATTTTTCAATAATGTCTTTGCTCTTGCCATGTTGATACAAAGATAAGAAGTTAATAATACTATTTAAGATTTTGAATGCTGTATAACGGACGGAGTCAAAAATTAATATTGCAATTGAAAACCCAAATTGACTCTTTCAATAAGTCTACTACATCCAAGATAAAAAAGAATAAATTACGGCTTGACTACTCAAAAAAGCTAAACATGCAACCTCCGTATTTACGGACATCCACAAACCTTTTGTGCTCCTCAAAAGAATTCTGTCTATCGTGCTCTATCACCAATATACCTTCTTCAGCTAATAGGCCGTGGTCCAAGATAAGATCAGGCAACTGACTTAGTGTTTTTAAATGATACGGTGGATCTGCAAATATGAAATCAAATTGCTCTTCGGTAGACTTAATGTATCGAAATACATCAGACTTCAACACCTTCAACTCGTCTTCTACTTTTAGTTCCTTAGCTGTTTTTTTGACAAAAGCGACACACTTTCCAAAACTGTCAACATATGTAACATCAGAACTTCCTCTGGAAAGAAACTCATAGCAATGATTACCTGTTCCTCCAAACAAGTCTAGCATCTTGGTTTCTTCAAAACTGATTTTATGTTGCAGAATATTATAAAGCGCTTCTTTCGCAAAATCTGTAGTAGGCCTAGTGGGCCAATTGTTAGCAGGCGGATTAAATCTCCTACTCCCAAACTTACCTCCTATGATGCGCATAAGGCATTGGCGTATAATGCGAAATAATGATGCTTCAAATGATCTTCATCTTTAGATTCAAGATTCATGGCTGATAGCCCTACCCACTCTAAGTGACGATAATATGGAGAGATATACTTATATATATCAGAATCCACGCCTAACCATCCACCAATTTCCAGCACATCTACTTCTCTATCGACACTGGCAAAGTCTGTTGCCAATTGCAAATAGTATAGAAAATCCTCTTTAGTCCTATACGTATAGGCATTGTACAATACTAACCCTCCTTTATTATAAGACATATAATGTAACCTATCCGCTCCAACCAAAATCACATTCTTCTTGGCATGAGATGGATAAATGTATTGTCGCATCGCCGTAGAAATATGCATCTCTGATGATGGCATTACAATTTCATTGATATTTGCTCTCAACTGGCGATCTACAGGAAATACTACGTGAATACCACTATCTGTTAATCTATCATTTAGGATTTCAGATCCAATTGCCATATCATTAAAATAAGCTTCAAAGTCTCCTCCTCCAAAATCTAACTCGCCGAGATGAGCGAATTCCTCTGTGGAATAAACTACTAGAGACTTATAATAATCAACATTGACGTTTTCATCCTTTTTAACATCAGCAAATGGATCTTGCTTATGCATATCTATCGTATGATCACCCGCAGCTACAAGGTTAAGCTGCTTGTCAAATACACCATAAACAAAACTGTCTGCCTCAATAAGGACAGACAGTATGTGATCTTTCGGATCTATATTTTTTGATATGAAGGTTAGATTTATCTGTCCCAACTTCCTGAGATATTTGGCTTAGATAAATCTCCAAACTTTATACGTTTAGCTGGCTCATATGATTGATCATACTTAGCATACTTAGGATCAGCATACTTACCCATGAAATCTTTCCAGTATGTTCCTACCTCTACAACATTTACTAATGTTGATTGATAAGTGAGCGTATCTGCCGCGATGTCAAAAGTCTTACCATTAGAAAATGGTACATACTTAAGAGAATCTAAGTTGATTGCCAAAGCATTAATACTATCTATAGCAGATTCATAAATCGTATCTGTCAAGAATTTTTCAGTATCTCCAGGAAATTCAGGATCTTCAGTAATAACTAAGAAAGGAATTTCTCCTGTTTTAAGCACAGCAGACAAACTATCAAAGTCACCAGCAAATTTACCAGTAATTGATCTATAGATTTCTTGTGCAGATCTGATATCTTCTAACTGCTTGACTACTACAGCTTTTCTTGTTTGCTTTGCTGCCTGGAACTTAATAGGTTCCTTAATTGAAGCATATAACATATATGCGAGTAATGCAGCAAGTAGGTATATGAGTATTTTGAAAACGTTTTTCATTGAATAAAGCTTAATTTTGCGTTTGTTACTAGTTAGAAGTTTTTCCTACATAAATCTACAATAATATTGATCTATGTACTCTTATAAGACCTCCTCTGATGATAGATGCAAATCCTTATCAGTTTTGGCGCGTGACAATATTACAAAGATTAATTTATTTAACGCAAGGTATATATCCATTTTTAAAATATGAATGATAAGAAAGGTGAAAAAGTGATCATTTTGGCAATAGAATCATCTTGTGATGACACTTCTGCGGCTGTAATAGTGGATGGAGAGATAAAAAGCAATCGAATTGCTAACCAAAGTGTGCACGAACAATATGGCGGTGTAGTACCCGAACTGGCCTCTAGGGCACATATGGCTAATATCGTTCCTGTCGTCAAATCAGCATTACAAGATGCAGGAGTAACTCAAAGTGAACTTAGTGCCATTGGATTTACAAGAGGTCCTGGATTATTAGGCAGTTTGATCGTAGGGGTCTCTTTTGCTAAGTCTTTAGCACTCAGTTTAGATATACCCTTGATCGAAGTACATCATATGAATGCGCATATTCTAGCTCACTTTGCAGAAGATCCGAAACCTAAGTTCCCATTCCTCTGCCTTACTGTATCAGGAGGCCATACACAGATCGTAAGAGTAGACGACTACCTAGACATGACTATCTTGGGAACAACTATAGATGATGCAGCAGGTGAGGCATTTGACAAAACTGGAAAAATACTAGGTCTCCCATATCCTGCTGGACCGATAATAGACAAATACGCTAGAGAAGGAGAAGCTATATATACATTCACTGAACCCAAAGTCGATGGACTCAACTTTAGTTTTAGTGGTCTAAAAACCAGTATCATGCATTTTCTTCAGAAACAAATGAAGAAAGATGATCAATTCATCAATAACAACATGAATAATATCTGCGCATCAGTACAAGCACGCATAGTCTCCATACTACTTAACAAACTAACGATTGCTGCCGAATCATCTAATATTACTCAAATAGCAATAGCTGGTGGCGTCTCTGCGAATAGTGGACTGCGTAATGGCCTAATCGATCTTTGTCAAGAAAAAGGTTGGAATCACTTTATACCTGCATTTCAATATTGCACGGACAACGCTGGCATGATTGCCGTTTCCGCATACCAAAAATACTTAGCTGGTCAATTTATTGGCCAAGAGGTAACTCCCAAAGCTCGTATGGAAATGTAATACAGATAGACAAGGAATTTTTACAATTTGGATCTCTTTCAACTCAAGGAAGGATTCCAACATAATTCTCTTTAGAGATTGATTATGGATAGTACAACTACACATAAATTCTTCTATACAACAAGCCAATAACTTTGGGGCATAAAAAAAGGGGAAGAAAAAGCGAGCGCTTTTGTCTATCCCCTAGATAATTAGAATGCTTCTTATATAACTTTAAACAGTTAAACTGTTATTCTATCTCTTTCGATAACACAAATCTATTACCATTATTTGAATAATTCAACTTTTTCACAAAAAAAATATATTTTTTTTTCAAAAAATCATTTCGAGCACGGTTTCAACACGATGTTTACTAGACTTTTCAATTCTAAATTAACTTAATTTCAATAATTATAGATTTAGTTGGAACTAAGCATGCCTTAACAGAGTTTGTAACTTGCATGGTAAAAGTACCGTGATTGATAGTACATGCAAACGTACGATTAATAATATATGGGGCTGACTGGTATCGACGGTAGAGTTGATTGGTTAGTAAGCACGCCGGAGCACTGATGATACACTCCGTTAACAAATGATGATCAAACCATAATTGGCGAAAATAGATTCGCACTAGCTGCCTAATCAAGGATTAGTAAGCTTTTAGTCCTTGCGCTTGATGCCTGATACACAGCGTAATGACTTAAAAACTTCGGGTAAGGAAGACTGGGTACTTTGACAGTAATCCGAGATTAATTGAAGATAAGATGATGGTGTCGCCGCTTTTATGCCTACCTGATTACGAAAATCTGAATAAAAGCTAAGCATGTAGAAAGCTCTCCGGTGCTATGTCCGGACCAGGGTTCGAATCCCTGCAGCTCCACTTAAAACGACTCAATTGAGTCTCTCGACTAAACCCTTGTAGGATTATATCTTACAAGGGTTTTTTATTGGTTGAAACCAGATACTATATCATCCTGCTTAGAACAGACTATCCTAGATCTCGAATGATTAAGCAATCAGCTAATCTATAAATACACAAGAGGCAAACTCAAAATGAGAATGCCTCTTGAAATTTGAAATTTTAATTCCTTTGACTGATTATAAGATCACGATCTTTTCAGAATGCACTTCACCTGCATCATTTGACAAGATTAAGTAATAGGACCCTGAAGGTACATCACTCATATCCACCTTACTCTTAGACTTGCTAAGCTTTACCGTCTTTACGGTTTCATTGCTATCTTCATCTAACAATTCCGCTTGAGTATACTTCACAGTACCCTCCGCAATGTCAAATGATTTAGTTCGCCAATTGAAATGTGAGACCTGCTCAGGTATATCGTAATATACCTCAGTACTAGCCTCGCTGGATTCTATAATCTCTTCATCTATAGATGAGAAATCAGTTAGGAAATCTGATTGAACTGTACTACTAATATCAGCGGTTAGATTTTGAGCTGAAGCGATGTTTACAAATAAAAACATCACCGTAATACATCTAAATAGTTTTGCACACATATTTAAGTATTAAGTTGTAAAAAGTATATTCATTAATATGATTGCAATCTATATTAAATAATCATTACGCACAAGTCTCTATCTTTAGTAAAACAACAATCCGCAATACATAAACAAAATTGCAATCTTTTCTACCATATATAATTTTATAAAACGGATCGACTAATAGGTTTCAACAAAGAATACACCTTGTATATTAACAGATACAGAACAAGCTATTTAATGTATTCAAGAATGTATAGTATTGTACATATTCCACATTTATCTTTTGATAGCATGTACTTTGCTGAGTTTAGACGTTCTTATAACACAACGATCTTTTCAGAATGGACTTCACCTGATTCTTTCGTCAAAATCAAATAATACGTTCCAGTAGAAACATCACTCATGTCAACTCTATCTACTCCTTTCAAACTAAAGCTCTTCACTGTCTCGTTACTAACCACTTCTAGTAATTCAACATAAGAGTAGTTCGATAACTCTTTTGAAATTTTGAATGTTTTTGACTGGCTGTCATACTCCGCAGTTTGTACTGGGATATCGTAATACACACCATTATCCGCCTCATCAAAATCGGAAAACCCAATATATACAGTTGGGAAATCGGTCACATAATTTAAATCATTACCATTACTAGTATTAGCTACTAGATTTTGAGCGTTCACAGCACTCGAAAATAAGAACAATCCAATAATACTTGTCAATAACCTTACACACATAATAAAATATTAAAAATGAAAAAATCAATTCTCTAATATGATTCTATATACAAACGATCTATCCTCTGAGATTTAACTCTGTTTCAGGATGGACATTTGTTTAATTGATTCATATTCTTCAACTATCGAGTGCAAATATGATTGATAGTTAAATTGATTTAACTGGCTTTTCGTTTTTCGGATGCAAGTCTTCATTTTTCGGTATAAAGTAAAGAGAATTCCAATTTGATATTATAAATATCAAATCTCTGCGACTTACAATAGCTATACTACCCTTCTATTTATCACTTTCTTCCTCATAAAGGAAAGACAGACACTATCAAGCAAAGCTCTAGACATAAAAAAGGCAACCTCAAAAATGAGATTGCCCCTTATAACTTAGAATAATTTGAATTTGCTTATTGACTTATAGAATTACAATCTTTTCAGAGTGTATATCTCCAGCATCGTTAGATAAGATCAAGTAATAAGAGCCAGATGGCACTTTACTCATATCCACCTTACTGTTGGATTTACTAAGTTCTACAGTTTTCACTGTTTCGTTAGTGTCTTCATCTAATAGTTCGGCTTGAGTATACTTTACAGTACCTTCCGTGATATCAAATGATTTTGTTCGCCAGTTGAAGTGTGAGGCTTGTTCAGGTATGTCATAAAACACTTCCGTATTAGTCTCGCTGAATTCCGCCACCTCATTATCGACAAATGAGAAGTCTGATTGAAAATCTGAATGGATAGTACTACTAATATCAGCTGTCAGATTTTGAGCTGAAACGAAGTTTACTAAAAGAAACATCGCCGTAACACTTGTAAATAGTTTTGCACACATATTTAAGTATTGAAATGAAAAAAGTATATTCTTTAATATGACTGCAATCTATGTCAAATAACCCTCTCAAGCAAGTGTCCCATGTGACAACAACTTCACCTGTGCCACATATAACGTTTTTCATAATCAATGCAACAGAATATAATTCCGAAACCAGCCTCCAACTGTTGTCTAAAGAAAGAATATGCCATCGGACAAATGAGAAACAGAACAAGATATCTAATGCCTCATGGAATGTATAGTATCATACATATAGCGCATTGGTAACTACATATGTATAGCACTTTACAATTTGTTAGTGAAAATACATCCATTAAAAAAATAAAAAGGATCCACTCATTAGAATTTAGAGCAGAACTTTATAACAAGTTGTTAAAAATCTATCTAGATCGTTGCTTGAAACGTTGTTGCAATCATAGCATTCTATATTTGAATATATAACCGCAAGAAACAATCATATGAAGTATATATTAGCATCCATTATCACCTTATTATCTCTTAGTTCTCATGCTCAAGAACAATACACATTAATAGTACAAGGTGAATGCGGAATGTGCCAAGATAGAATTGAAGAAACGGCATTGAACCACCCTGGAATTATCAAAGCGGAATGGAATCCTGACAACAAAATACTTACCGTAGAAGTATCTAATGAAGCGAGTGCTGAATTTAGCATTTTTGGACTTCATGATGCTATAGCAACTGCTGGTCATGACACAGATAAATACGATGCTCCTGAAGATACATACAACGACCTTCCTGTATGCTGCGCTTATAGAGCTCCAGTCAGTGATGCTGACGTACCGAGCAACAATCTCGTAGGCTATGTCTACGAATTGACAAAGAACGGAGATCAAGAACCTCTCATAGGTGCCAACTTAATCTGGGAAACATCAGGTAATGGTGTAACTACAGATATGGACGGAGCATTCACAACTAACTTTCCAGAAGGCGGCGATAATCTTATAGTTAGCTACGTAGGATTCCATAATGATACATTGATCGTCAGGAAAGCAGGACATGTAGAAATAGTGTTGGATCCGAGTGTAATGCTCAAAACAGTTAATATTACGTATCGCAGAAAGAGTACAGAGATATCTTACGTGAGTCCGATAAAGATCTCATCCATAAGCAGTAAAGAATTAACTAAGGCCGCATGTTGTAGCTTGTCGGAAAGCTTTGAGACGACTTCTGCTGTAGACGTAGGCTTTGCCGATGCGATAACTGGTCTTCGTACGATACAAATGCTTGGTCTAGCAGGACCTTATGTGCAGATCACTAGAGAAGGTCAGCCAGATGTAAGAGGTATTGCTTCATTATATGGTATGGAATATACTCCTGGCCCTTGGGTAGAATCTATTCAACTTAATCAAGGTGCTGGATCAGTTGTAAGTGGATATGAAGGGATAGCAGGACAAATAAATGTAGAACTTGCAAAGCCTTATTCAGAAGAGAAATTGTATATCAATGGCTATGCTAATCAAGGTGGAAGATATGAGGGAAACATGAACTACAATACTGAAGTTTCCGAAAATGTAGCTACAGCCCTACTTGTGCATGGTAGCAAGCGAACTATGATTCATGATCGCAATGATGATACTTTTGTGGACATGCCTTTGAGCGACCAATTTACGGCAGTGAATAGATGGAAATTTTTCTTTAAAGAAGGTTGGGTTGGACAAGCAGGAGTAAAAATCACATCATTAACTCAAGAAGGCGGTCAAGTCGCACATGAAGACCACAACAATCTCTCGCACATCAGTAACCCATGGCTTACTAACGTAGATATCGATAGACAAGAAGGATGGATCAAATCTGGATTACTATTCAATGAAAACAGATCCAGCTTAGCTTTACAATTATCTGCGAGCAATCATAATCATGAGTCTTCCTTTGGAAATAGAATCTATGATGCAGAGCAACAGACATTCTACGCGAATCTACTATTCCAACAGATGTTAGGTAACTCTGGAAGTTACGCCATTGTTGGCACAAGCTTCACAGGAGATCATTATCATGAACACTTGGACGATGAAGTGTACGATCGATTTGAAGAAGTACCTGGTGTATGGGCAGAGTACAATTACCTCAGAGGAGAAAAGCTAACCATAGTGCCTGGAATCAGACTTGATCATCATAATATATACGGATGGTTTACTACTCCAAGATTACATATTAGATATGCACCAACAGAAACTACTGTAATACGTTTAGCTGCTGGACGTGGACAAAAGACAGCCAGTGTCATTGCTGAAAATATAGGAATGCTTGCTAGCAATAGGACAGTAAGTATAGAAGGAAGTAATACTGCTCTGCCCTATGGTGGACTTGATGCGGAAGTCGCATGGAACTATGGCCTCAATTTGGTTAAAGACTTTGTCGTTGGAGACAGAGATCTATCGCTACAGTTAGATGGTTACTACACTGATTTCAAAAATCAAATCATAGTGGATTATGATGCAGATCCAAGATTAGTGAAATTTTACAATTTAGATGGAAAGTCAACCTCTATGAGTCTACAAGCACTACTTGGATACAACCCAATGGATGGACTTGATATCAAGCTAGCTTATAGATATAATGATGTCAAAGCGGATTACCAATCCGGTACATTGCAAAAGCCCTTGATTGCTGCTCATCGTACATTTGCCAATGTAGCGTATGAAAATCAATCAGGATGGAAGTTTGATTATACTATAAATCGGATTGGTAGTAAGAGATTAGCCTCTACTGAAATCAGCCCAGAAAGTGTTAAACGAATAGAGAGATCTCCTGCATTTTTTCTCAGCAATGCTCAAATTTCAAAAGTCTGGGGAGATAAATTTGAAATTTATGTAGGTGGTGAAAACATCTTTAATTATACACAAGATGATCCTATAACTAGCGCTGACGATACAAACAGCCCTTTCTTTGATGCTAGTCAGGTATGGGGTCCAATATTTGGTGCTAATATTTATGTTGGATTTAGGCATAAATTGTTCAATGAATAATGCATCTTAGCGTCAGATAATTTTAGATCATTTATGTGGCTACGAAACTTTATAATGTGCTTTTCTTTACTTCTGCTCTTTAGCAGCTGTAGTGATATTCAATCGCCTGATGTAAGAGATATCAAAAATGCCAAGCTTACTGGACTTAACACCAAAACGCTTGACTTTGATATAGACTTAGAGTTATTTAACCCCAACCAAGAAGCTTTACAAGTTAAAAGCCTGAAACTGACTGCGTTAGTGGAAGGAGTACAATTAGATGCTGTTGATCAAGATTATGACACCAAAATGCTCGGCAAGAGTACTTTCTTGCTTCCTGTCAATGTCGGCCTTTCACTAAGAGAATTAGCCAAAAAAGATGATACTGATATTATGTCTAAGGGATTGAGAATATACAATTCTGGACAAATTAACTTAACACTTTTGGGTGACCTTACCATTTCAGATGGTGTGTCCAGCAAGGTAGTTCCTATTGATCATACTCAAAACATTATCTTTTCTAAGAATATTAAGTAGCCAGCTAGAACATAGGACGTTCTTATCTATGAACTCATTGATCTATTTTTACAAAAAATAGCTAGCTAATCGACTAGATCAATATTGCCATTCGGCCAGGTTCTGGCAGATGTTCTATTTTTGTTGTAGCTATACCTTCCAATCCAATTTCACTTTCATCAAATAATCTATTACATTTTTCAGCTTTGCTATACCCGTTGAATGGCATAAACTCATTGATTTCTAGTCTTTTATAGCTTAATAATGGCTACTTCCAGTTTCCCATTACCAAAAAAAGAAGAATAGCTACCGAAAAACGAAATCAGACCTTCATCATTTACATCTTGACTGATATTTGTAGTAGGTAAATAAATTAGCAAAATGAATTTTACTACAGTGTTCTTTATTGAAGACAGGTCTAATAGTCAGTAATCATTCATTAAGTTATAATCTACGTACCCATATTTAATTTCTCAAAACAATAAAACTTTCCTCTATGAGTACATTGTACAAACTTCTTTCTACTTCAATTTTATTTTTACTCACTTTCTCCTATTCATTTGCTCAGTCTTGCCCATGCGGAACCTCACAAACCGCAGGAGATGGTGTTGTAGTATTATTAGATGGTTCTACAGATCCAGATTACAATCAAAATTCTTCTAATACCTTCTGTATCCCTGCAGGAACCACCTACACATCTAGTTCAATGCCTAATAGCAACGGTGGCAGTCTTACCAATTGTGGAACTTGGGCTCCAAGTTCTGATCTTAATATATCTGTAAATGGTAGTTTTGACATATATAACAACGGAACAATCGATGCAGGAATGAATGACTTTACAGTAGTGGGAAATAATACCAGCATGACTAATGATGGAACAATCGAAAATTTCAATAAATTTGAAATGGCTGAATCAACATTAATTAACAATAGTACGATAACAGGTGTAAACGTGTATCTACACGGATTAATTACGAATAATACAACAGGAACTATAGTATCAACAGCAGACTGTCCAAACGCGGCATCAAATGGTTGTGGTTTTTTTGTTGGGAATAAAGGTGGAGATTTCATAAACGACGGCGCTTTTATAGCCGTAGATTTTAACACAGAATCTATTCTAATTGGAAACGGATCTGTAAGTGCTTCAGACGAAATAAGAATAAGAGGAGATTATCCTACTGGAACTACATCAGTTACATTTAGAGCTCCAACCATCACCTTGTATCAAGGAAACACAATGGCGAGTGGTACGTTCTATACTGATCAATTTAACTGTAATAATTCTACATTTAGTGCATCAGTTTGTAACCTTGCGGGTACTGCCCAACAAGATATATCCAGCTGTAATAGCAACTCTACAAATAGTAGTAGCTGTCAAGCCACAATTCTTCCTGTCAAACTCAAATCCTTTGATCGTGTCTTGAGAAACGATTATGGTATATTGATTTGGGAATCTTTAGCAGAAGTAAACTTCTCTCACTATGAGATATACAGCAGTACCGACCTTAAATCTTGGGACTTAGTTAGTCAGCATAATGGAGAAGGTCGAGGATCTATATATCAATCTGATAAAATTGAATTTGAAAATCAAATCACATATTTTAGATTACAATCAATAGATGTCGATGGAAGTACTGAGATCCACCAAAAGGTAATATATTTACCATCCACAACGAAAGAAAATGGTTTTACAGTTTATCCAAACCCTCTTAATGGCAATGGTCAACTTACAATAAATTCACCTATAGACATACCTCACATACTTAACATCTATACGATAAACGGTAAAAAGGTACATTCAGAAATCATAGAAACTAACGGACTTCACAACATAGAGTTGAGTCAAAATATAGACAATGGTACTTACCTTGTTGAATTATTATCCAGCGGAATCAACTACAAAAGCAAACTTATTGTACAAGGAAATTAAGCATATAAAAATTTATAAAGTAAAGGGCATTCTATTGCTCTTTACTTTATTATTTTACAACCTCACAGCAATTAATAGCCAAGTATTCACAGGCAGCAATGGACCTATTGTAGATTTTGTGGATGAGCCTTATCACACACTTTATAGTGCAACCGTAAAGGACCTTCCTATATCCATAGATAATAATTTTGGATTAGAAAAGATTTGTATTCATCTAAGGCACAAGCGAACTAGAGATCTTAAAATAGAACTCATGTCACCAAATGGAGAAACGGTTTGGTTGACAAATAGGAATAAATCCACTTTACACTATGGATACTTTGACACCTGCTTCAAACAAAATGGCTTTAATGGTGAAATTATCGAAGACTCGCCTTCTTTCAAAGGAGAATTTAGTCCAGAAGGACGATTAGAATTTATCAATAATGGGCAAAATCCAAATGGTACATGGTATCTACTCATAACTGATTTAGAAGAGAAAGTTGTAGGCTCACTCATAGATTGGTCTATCACATTTAGTAATAATCCTGCGAAAATAATTGAAGGCAACTGTAGTGAAACGAATGTGATTGATTGCCTTCCTAAGGGACATCAGGATGTTTCATTTACACCTGATCTCATTATATCTCCGTCATTATCTAGAGATCATATAGAGTACTTCGGATCTGATGACACCACCAACATTTACAACAATCAAATACGATTAGCGGTAGCCATGGCTAATATTGGCAGTGGCCCATTTGAAATAGAAGGTAGTGGAATATGGGAATGTGGGGAAGAGGAAGTAGAACAGCATTCTGTCTGTAACGATGGATCTGCACCGAGACAGCAAGTCATTCAAAAGATCTACGCTCGTCAAAATGATACATTAGCTAAAATAGACAATCCAGCAGGATATCTCTATTTCGACAATAAGCCAGGTCATAATCATTATCATGTAGATGACTGGGTTACATTTTCACTTCTAAAAAAATGCTGGTGGTCTAGGAACCCAAGCAAATGGAAAGTCATAGGTACTAGCAATAAAATCAGCTACTGTTTATTTGATAATAAAATATGTACCTCTGCGAATGAGTATTGTCAAAGTGATGGCGTTACATATTCAGAAGAAAATCTAACTAATTTTGGTTTTGGAAAATACAATTCATGTAATAGTGCCTTACAAGGTATATCGGTAGGCGGTATAGATTATTATGGCAAATTCTATGAGGGACAGTTCATCAATTTGCCAGCTGATATGAAGCCTGGCACATACTACATCCATATCAACGTAGATCCTTTAAACTTATATCGAGAATCTAACGAAAATAATAACAGTGTCTTAATCAAAGTGAAATTTGAAATACAAGACAATCGCCTCAAGATGATAGTCATAGACGACAAGGCGTAAATGGGCAGTACGTTGCTAATCCAATTAGGCTAATACTCTCTGTCTTAGGTCCTTTTCTCTCCCAATTAGAAATGATATACAAAATAATATAATTATCAAAGATTAATCATTGCTCCGTCACAATAGTTGCAGATGCAACAAAAAAGCATATTTGATATAAATCATCGCTACTAAATACTTACCTTAGAGTTATATTGCGAAGTACGACATCATCAACAAAAGGTGACTGTGAGATTGACCATCATAGAAAAACGATAAATATGCCTATATACCACAAATTAGGAAGTATCCCTCAAAAGCGACATACGCAATTTCGCAAGCCTGATGGTGAGTTATACTACGAACAGCTTTTTGGTACTATAGGTTTTGATGGTATGTCATCGCTACTCTATCATACGCATAGACCCACGATGGTATCAGCTATCAAGGAGCCTATAGATATGTCTCCTAAGATCGCTGAGGCCAAACATATTACTTCACGAAAACTGTTGAGTTACGATGTGGCTCCACAAGATGATTTTTTAGATAGTAGAGTCGATCTCCTCGTGAATAGTGATGTTCATATTGGTGTAGCCGCTCCGAGAAAATCACTTACAGAATACTTCTATAAAAATGCAGATGCAGACGAAATGCTTTTCATCCATAAAGGAACTGGAACGCTTCGTACATTAGTTGGAAACATCAAATTTGAGTATGGTGACTATCTTATCATTCCAAGAGGCATGATCTATCAGATTGAATTTGATAGTGAAGATAATCGTATCTTATATGCCGAATCTTTTCATCCTATATACACACCAAAGCGATATCGAAATTATTCTGGTCAGATGCTCGAACATAGTCCATTTTGTGAGCGTGACTATAAATTACCTACAGATCTAGAGACTCATGATGAAACTGGTGAGTTCACCATGAAAATAAAAAAGCAAGGTATGCTGCATGAGCTTACCTATATAACACATCCATTTGATGTAGTAGGTTGGGATGGCTATAACTTTCCATATGGATTTTCAATACACAATTTTGAACCTATAACAGGAAGAGTGCATCAGCCACCACCCGTACATCAAACGTTTGAAACTTCGGCTTTCGTAATATGCTCGTTTTGTCCAAGACTATATGACTATCATCCTCAGTCTATCCCTGCGCCGTATAACCATAGCAATATAGACTCTGATGAAATGCTTTACTATGTGGATGGTGATTTTATGAGTAGAAATGATATAGGGCCTGGATACATTACCTTGCATCCAGGTGGCATACCACACGGACCTCACCCAGGAGCATACGAGCGAAGTATCGGACAGACTAAGACTGACGAGCTAGCCGTTATGATTGATACATTTAAGCCTCTTATGGTAACACAAGCGGCCATGGATATTGATGATGGCAAATATTATAAATCTTGGTTACCGCATTAGTGAATTAATAGAATGCATAAGAATATTGTTAATAATAATCGTAAATGAAAAAATAGAATTATGAAGAGTTGGGCAACAGTTGCAGACAATAGTGATTTCAGTATATATAACATCCCTTTCGGTATATGTCGCAAAAGCGATTATACATTTGTAGCGAGTAGGATTGGTGATCAGGTGATCGACTTAAGTAAGGTTGCAAACCAAGGAACCTTTGATCATCTAGGAATCGAATCTGGCGTATTAACTGCTAATTATCTCAATGATTTTATTGCTCAGGGCAAAGCCGTAACCAATGGTGTTCGTACCGCTCTACAAAAGCAATTAACTGACTCTGAATCTATATTAAATAAAGATAAATCTCCGTTTTTACATATCTCAGAAGTGGAAGTATTAATGCCTGTACACGTTAGAGATTATACTGACTTCTATAGTAGTATAGAACATGCTACCAATGCGGGTAAGATGTTTAGAGATCCTGCAAATGCGCTATTGCCCAACTGGAAACATATACCTGTAGGCTACCACGGAAGAGCGTCCTCTATAGTAGTAAGCGGAAAGAATATACATAGACCTATGGGTCAAACTAAACCCGCAGATGGCGCACCTATATTTGGCCCATGTCAGAGATTAGATTTCGAATTGGAGATGGGATTTGTAATCGGCAAACCGACTGAAATAGGATGCCGTATTCCAACGGCAGAAGCTGAAAGCCATATTTTTGGGCTTGCTCTATTTAACGACTGGTCTGCTAGAGATATCCAAAAATGGGAATATGTGCCATTAGGTCCTTTCTTAGGAAAAAACTTTGCATCATCTCTTGGTGGATGGATCGTAACAATGGAGGCGCTAGAGCCATTTAAAGTTGCAGGCCCTGTACAAGATCCTCCTGTACTACCATATCTAGAGTTCAGAGGTGATCGCAATTACGACATCAAATTGGAAGTATCAATCGTCACTCCTGATGGACAAGAGAAAATAGTATCTAAGTCTAACTTTAAGTATATGTACTGGAATATGATGCAGCAACTTGCTCACCATACAGTAAATGGGTGTAATGTAAATATTGGTGATCTTATGGCTTCTGGTACTATCAGTGGCAAGGATGAAAGCAGCTATGGATCTATGCTTGAAATATCTTGGTCTGGTAAAAAACCAATAGAGATGCCAGATGGTACATTCCGTAAATTTCTCAATGATGGCGACACAGTAATTATGAGAGGGTATGCCGAAAAAGGGGCTATGAGAGTGGGTCTAGGCGAAGTAAGAACTAAGATACTTCCTGTGAAAAACTAGAGACTCTAATCACCTGTATGCATATTGAAAAACTAAGGCTTCACTCTGATAACATTGACCAACAAGTCTCATTTTTCAGAGACATTCTTGGCCTTGTTACTAGATCAAGCGAAGGACTTTTATCTATTGACGTAGGTACTTCTGTACTAGAGTTTGTCGATTCTCCAGTAGATGGCAAGTATCATTATTGCTTTCTGATTCCTAGTAATCAAATCGATGAAGCTAAAGAATGGCTCTCTAAAAGGTTAGACTTAATCGAAGTAGAAGAGAATAATTTTATCGCAAATTTCGAATCTTGGAATGCTCATTCGATATACTTCTATGATGGAAATGGTAATATCGCCGAACTCATAGCGAGACATGATTTACAAAATGAAAGTCAAGATAAATTTGGAATTCAATCCTTGATATCTATAAATGAAATAGGCACACCCCATGTCAATCCAAGAGCTCTGGATCGGCAACTACAGAGTACCATAGGGAGCCTATATTGGAAAGGTGATTTGGATAGATTTTCTACTCATGGGGATCAATATGGATTATTCTTACTTCCTAATTATAAGATTAAGAAAACGTGGTTTCCTACAGAGATAGAAGTAAAGCCTCTTCCCTACTCTGCTACAATTGTACAGGATAGTAATAAGTACTTAGTGCAGTATATAAATGAAAAACTATTGATGGATTTGGTGAATAATAATCCTTAAAAAAAATTTGCAAATCTCATTACATCTAAATCGACGGATGTATTACGAATAGGCATCAAGCATACTTTAAAATATAAATAACATAGACCCAACTACATAAGAACAGTATAAAGAATGACGCTCGAAGAAAGATCATTTTCTTTCTAAGATTGGCATCAAATGAAGCACTGATAAGATTACTAAAATCT
>CALKJD010000020.1 GCA_937995755.1 uncultured Saprospiraceae bacterium
AATACTTGATCGTTCTCCTTATCCTCATTGTCGAAATCCATCTCGTATGTAAGACCAGAGCAGCCTCCACTCGTTACGGATACACGTACGAAGTAATTCTCATCCAATGACTCTTTGGCCATTAGCTCAGTTACTTTGTCTTTAGCGCTATCTCCTATGAATAACATTATGTGGATTTATTTGTGTTTTAATTACAAGTAAATAATTTGGCCGACACTTTAAAGGTGTAGTCCAATCATTTACGCGTTCTTAGACTTGTAGTCCGCTATTGCACTTTTGATTGCGTCTTCAGCTAATACACTACAATGAATCTTTACTGGTGGAAGAGCCAACTCTTCAACAATAGCCATATTATCTATAGCTAGTGCTTCGTCGATACTCTTACCTTTTAACCATTCAGTAGCTAATGAACTAGAAGCAATCGCAGATCCACAGCCAAATGTCTTGAACTTTGCGTCCTTGATCATTCCTGACTCTTCGTCTACTTCGATCTGTAGTCTCATGACATCACCACACTCCGGTGCGCCTACAAGTCCTGTTCCTACCGTATTTTTTGACTTGTCTAAAGTCCCTACATTCTTTGGATGATTGAAGTGCTCTATTAGTTTTTCTGAATAAGCCATTATATGTTGTTTTTATGTGTTCTTACTTAATTATAAACAATACTATGATAGTATTAAGTTCCTAGTGTTCTGACCATTCTACAGCGTCAAGATCTATTCCTTCTTTAAACATCTCCCAAATAGGACTTAAGTCTCTCATATGATTGACACCTTTAGATATCATCTCTATAGTACGATCTATCTCTTCTTCAGTAGTAAACCTTCCTAGGCTAAATCTTAATGAAGAGTGTGCTAAATCATCACCTAGACCTAATGCAATAAGCACATATGATGGCTCTAATGATGCTGAAGTACAAGCAGAACCTGAAGATACTGCTATGTTTTGGTTGAATGTCATCATTAACCCTTCTCCCTCAACATGCTTAAAAGAAATGTTCGCTACGTGTGGCATACGATGCTCTACGTTACCGTTAACATAAACTTCCTCTAGATTTTCTTTGAACGCGTTCTCTAGTTTATCTCTCAATACCGATAATCTAGCTGCATCCGCTTCCATCTCTTGCATCGCAATCTCTGCTGCCTTACCAAAACCTACAATACCAGGAACATTAAGTGTACCTGATCTCATACCTCTCTCATGGCCTCCGCCATCCATCTGAGATGTAACCTTTACTCTTGGGTTCTTTCTATTTACGAAAAGAGCTCCTACACCTTTAGGACCATACATCTTATGTGCTGTAAATGCCATTAAGTGTATCCCAAGTTCTTTTGGATGCGTCTTGATCTTTCCAACGGCTTGAGTTGCATCAGACATAAATAATACTCCGTGCTTTTCGCAGATTTCACCTATTTCTTTCATAGGTTGTATTACTCCTGTTTCATTATTAGCCCACATGATAGAGATCAAAACAGTCTTATCTGTAATAGCCGCCTCTAGAGCTGCTAAATCTACAAGTCCGTCTCGCTTTACATCCAAGTACGTTACATCACCACCCATCTTCTCTACTTTCTTACAGGCATCAAGCACCGCTTTGTGCTCTGTCTTCAATGTAATGATGTGATTACCCTTACGGCTATACATTTCGAATACACCTTTGATAGCAAGGTTATCCGCTTCTGTAGCACCCGAAGTAAAGATGATTTCTTTACTCTCTACTGCTAGTAAGTTACTGATTTGCTCTCTCGCATAATCAACAGCTTCTTCCGCTTGCCATCCAAATGGGTGATTACGACTCGCCGCATTTCCTGGTATTTGGTGAAAATATGGTAACATCGCCTCTACAGCTCTTGGATCACAAGGAGTAGTCGAGTTATTGTCAAGATATATTAGTTTGTCAGAACCCATTATATGGTATTGTATTTTTTGATTTTAGCCTAAATATGGCCGATTCGGTTTCAGCGTGCAAATATAACCATAATCTACCTAAAAAGGTTTGCGCTATTGTCTATTAAGGTGCCAAGATATTCTCTTACGAAGGTGCGCGACAATGCTTATGCGTGATACTTACAACTTCCCTATGCTTTAAATTACTTAAAAAAGATATTGACCTATATTTGTTGACTGAAAGACTCTTATAATCACAAAGTGAAATGACATTGGAAAAGGAACTCAAACTCGAACAAATATTTGCCAAACCTACTGTGTCGGAGTGGGTGGCTAAGATCAATAAAGACCTTAAAGGTGCTAAGATTGCTGATGATTTAAAGTATGTGGTGGAAGAAGGTCTTAGCATTAGCGCAATCCAAAGTTACGTCGCCAATGACTTGCATCCCATTTCTCGTGATAGAGAGCATTTAGTCGCAAGTCATGTGGACACTCGTGATACTAACTGCAATACTATTATTAAAGACTTACTAACTGTAGGTGTCAATACACTTATACTCGATGTATACGATGGTGTAGACTTTGACAATATACTAAAAGGTGTGATTTTAAGTTATATACAGATTGTCATATTCCCAATGGAAGATGGTACCGAAGTTCGAGCTTTAGACTACCTTAAAAGTCAAGGAGCGAATATGGATAAAGTCTACACTCCAAATTCTAGACGAGGCATTATACATATTCCGTTTGCTACTACTATTACCAATCAACTATCTGAATTGCTTCACAAGGTTAATAACAATGAAGGAGATGATCTTTTATTGATTATGGATAGTCAAAAAGATTTCTTATCTGAAGTTTCAAAAATTAGAGCTGCACATATATTATTGGCCAACCTTAGTAAAGCTATTGGCAAAGAAATAAAGTACAAACTACTTTCTCATACAAAAGCAGATGGTGACGGAGTACACGAACTGATCCAATCGTCTTATATGGGATTAGCAGCAATCATTGGTGAGGCAGATGGAATCGTATCTGTAGCACTAGATCCGAAATACAGACTAAATTCTGTACATACATATAATCTACTAACTATGGAATCATATCTTGGTAAAGTAAGTGATCCTGCTGCTGGCAGCAACTTATTAGAAGAAATGACTGAGGTTGTTTGTCAAAAGAGTTGGGCAGACTTTGTTGGAGGTGCATAATTAAATCGATCTTTCATAAGGCTACCAAAGCAACCTATCACACCCGCAAATAAAATAGGCCGGATCGTAAGAGAGTCTAAATTGCATGATGGTTAATAAATAATCACGTGATTTAGGGAATCCGGCCATTTAAGAGTAATTCACAACTCTTATTATAATAACCGAACTAATCATACAATTGTAATCAAGCTCTATTCTGTTTAGTTGAAGATTAACAAGATTGAGCTTATATCTGAATGTCTTGTTAAGAAACCTAAGTCTTATCAGTACTCTCTAGACTCTTCATTTAGCTTTTTGTCTAGTGCGTTTAACCCCTCAAAATATCATTATCTAAAATCTTCTTCTTCAAATTCATCTTCCTCCGCAGGCAACTCTTCTGGTTCCACATATCTATTAGCTCTATGCTTATCACAGTCTAGTTCTAATGTCTCGTCAGGTACTACGAATCTAGCTTCGGTATCCAAGTCAATATTTTTATCTGCCTCCACTCGTTTCATAAACTCTGCAAAAAACGGTCTAGCCATCTTACTACCCGCTCCATCTGAAATAGATCTAAATCTCATAAACTGCTCTTCACCTCCAACCCATGTACCTACAATTAGCTCTGGAGTTATACCCATAAACCAACCATCTCTGTAATCGTTGGTGGTTCCTGTTTTTCCCCCTACCTCACTTTTTATGTGGCTAAGTGCACTCACCGCACTTGCATTTTTCAACATGTCAACCATAGCGTGATTATACTTTGGATTGAGTGCTTTTCTTTGTACTGATGTTTCAGAATAAATCTGTATTCCATTCTTATCTTCTATACTAGTAACGAACATTGGTGTAGTATAGGTACCATTGTTAGCATACACAGTATATGCACCTGTCATATCCCAAACCGATAGATCAGCAGAACCTAAACATATCGATGGAGAGTTGGGTACTTTGCTCTTATCTATTCCAAATTCTGAAACCAAACTTCGAACCAACTCTGTATTTCCAATCTCCATCATTAATTTTACAGAGACACTATTTTTCGATTTTTTTAGACCTTCTTTAAGTGTAAGATATTCCTTAGAAAACCCATCTGAATTTTCTGGATGCCAAGATTCTAATAATCCAAAGTTAGAGTCATTGGCAGGTATCGTATATTGAATATCTTGTATCTCATAACACGGAGACATCGCAAGATTCGCTATCGCCGTCGTATAGATAAATGGTTTAAATGTGGATCCCACTTGACGATTAGATTTGATGTGGTCGTATTGGAAATACTTATGATTCACACCACCAACCCAAGTCTTAACGTATCCTGTTTTAGGGTCCACTGCCATTGATCCCAACTGCATATGCATCATGTGATACTTAATACTATCTCTTGGACTCATCGATACTGTTTTTTCACCACTTGGTGTATAAGCAAACACTTGCATAGGTATCTTTTTGGCAAACACTTTTTTGGACCTTGACTGTAATGCGTTCCATTGTTTTTTGAGTATGGACCAGTTTTCACTTGCTAATATCTCTTTGTATACGATAGATTGCTTTTTAGATATATCACCTTGCTTTACTAGTTTAGCGAGATGTCCAGCTTTTTTGTCTTCGGCAAACAATCGGAAGATATCTCCGTCTAGTAATCTAACATCTTCTATCTCTGCCGATATTTTAGTAACGATTTTTGAAAGATATGAGGCCCTTAGTTTTTTGAACCTTTCTGTTGAACGTACCTTACGATTGAGTACTGATTTACGACTTCTTATTTGTGCTTCATCTGCTTTGTAAGTCCAGATATCTTTGTCTTTCCATCTTGTAAAAAACTTATCTTGAAGCTTGCTCATATGTACTTTAAGTGCTTCTTCAGCATGGCGTTGCATATCTAAATCTAATGTAGTTTTAATGACAAGACCATCCGTATAGATATTATACTTAGTACCATCTGGCTTGGTAATGTTTTCGTTTTCAAGAAGATTTCTAACCCACTTTTGTAGCTCAGCTCTAAAATATGGAGCAGGACCATCATAATGAATTGTCCTCTTGAAATTAGACATATCAATAGGCTTTTTATTTAATGTCTCATACTCCTCTTGACTTAGATAATCATTCTTCACCATTTGGTTCATTACAACAGATCGTCTACGTAATGAGTTTTCTGGCTTTCTTGCTGGATTATAAAAAGATGGATTTTTTAACATCCCTACAAGCACTGCTGCCTCATCTACAGTAAGGTCTGATTGGTCCTTACCGAAATATGTGTTTGCTGCAGCACTAATACCATCAGACTCATTCAAGAAATCATACTTGTTGAGATACATCGCCATGATCTCTCCTTTGGTATATCGCTTTTCAAACTCTGTTGCGATTACTAATTCCTTTAGTTTTTGCCAACTTCTCAATACAAAATTTCTGCTTCTTTTGGTAAAAAACTGCTTGGCCAACTGTTGGGTTATCGTACTTGCTCCACCTTTTTTACCAAGATATACAAAAGCCCTAATCGTACTTCTTATGTCAATTCCTGTATGGTCAAAATACCTTTCGTCTTCTGTGGCAACTAGAGCATTTACAATATTAGGGTTTAACTCTTCAAAAGTAATGTTCTTTCTATTGTACTTAAAATAGCGCCCTATTGGTCTATCTTTATGGTCCAATACTTGAGTCGCTAATTCTATTTTAGGATTTTCTAATTCACTTGTATCTGGTAGCTGGGTTGTTGATATCAATACAAAAACAGCAATCATAGCAAAGAGCGCTGCGAAAAGGGCAATCCACATAATCTTAATATAACTTCCAAATGGACTGGCAGCCTTCGTTACTTTTTTATTAGATTTCTTCTGAGCCATAAATTTCCGCACTTTTTTTGATCTAGTAATACCTTCTACGATTATAGATAAGCTATTGCCAATGAGCAAAAGTATCTAAAAGAAATAACATATTATAATTATATACTATGTGTATTGCCTTCAATTTCTACGCCTTGAGGGCGTTTTCTGTATAAATATATAATAATGGGGATGGCTATAGCTGTATTAACGAGTATTCGTGGCTGATTATTGAGTAAGCGTTGTGAATAGAAATTCTAGATCAATATTATTGAAGAAAGATATCAATTCTATTTCCTAACGCTGAGAATTAGATCCTTTATAAAAATGAATAAGTACATATCAAGTAGATCACATGTCAAGGCTTACTTGTACTCTATCCAGTAGAATAATCATCAATAGTATTGCGATCATTCTTTTTTCTTGGAATGATAGAACGAACCAAATAGATCACATTAGTCGTTTAATACTCATAACTATAATATCCATACTATGAAAACTTGGAAATACATCATCTTACCTCTCGTAATTCTACTTGCCATCTGTGGTGCGTGGTATAGCGGTTATAAGTCAAGCTTATTCGAAAGGAAAGTAGAAGAAAGCTCTACTGTATTATTGAATCGTATAGAGAAGGTAATGAAGCTCGTTACTGTGGAAGGGCATATCTCAGAAATTTATAACTACAATGATAACACCTTTTACAATTTAAGTGCATTCAGCAAAAAAGCCTTACTCAGGGTAAACGCTAAAGCATTAATAGGCTATGATTTTAAAAAAATGGATCTTATTATAGATCAAGAATCAAGAACTATCACAATAGATAATTTTCCAGAACCTGAAGTATTATCAATAGATCATGACTTGGACTATTACGATATTACTCAAGGTGCATTCAATAAATTTTCCAATGAGGATTATAATAAAATCAATGAAAGGGCGAAAGCATATGTAGAGACGCTAGCTGGGGAAGGTGAACTAATAGTTAGTGCTAAGGAACAGAAAGATGAAATCATTTCAACCATACAACTCTTGTTAGACGGGTTAGGGTGGAA
Organism: uncultured Saprospiraceae bacterium; assembly: GCA_937995755.1. Taxonomy (GTDB): domain Bacteria; phylum Bacteroidota; class Bacteroidia; order Chitinophagales; family Saprospiraceae; genus UBA1994. The sequence goes on from CALKJD010000020.1 coordinate 6,949, forward strand.
GCTCATTGTAGAAGAGAAGAAATTGTTGAATTAGAAACGCCATCCTAGTGAACACTTCAAAAATTATATTCCGTCAAATAACTCTGGCATTGATTGTATTCAGTACTTCTCTTTGGTGCTGCAGATACGACCGTGAAGAAATACAACACATCTTTTACTTACATGGAAAAATAGTCGAAACACAAGGAATAAACGCCATAAGCGATCGTTTTGGTAAATACGAATATGAGAATATTATAGACACATTAAAAAGCATTGGTGCAGTACTGCATAATAAAGTAAGAACAGAAGAAACTGTATTTCAAATATTTTGTGAGCAAACTTCGATTCAGATTGATGAATTAATCGCGAGTGGTGTTAAACCCAAAAACGTAACTGTAATCGGAGCATCCAAAGGAGGAGTCATGGCGATGAGTATTTCCCATATTAATAAACACCCTATAAACTATATATTATTAGCAGCCAATAATGAGCAAATAGAACGTGAAAACCATTGGATGCTCAATGGAAGAATCTTAGGTATATATGATAAGTCTGATGCCTTGGCTGGAAGGGATTATCAATATTGGATTAGTCAATCCATCAATGCAATCGAATTTAAGCAACTAGAAATCAATACTGGCTTAGGACATGGATTTATCTATAAGCCCATAAATGATTGGTGGTTACCTACTAAAAATTGGATTGATCGCAAAAAATAAATCCCAAAGCATCTTAGACACTTTGGGATTATATTTTATCCTTTTATGGATTTATCATTAAGCTTTTTCTAGAAGAAAGTTGCTCTGTTATCTGCAATCTCTACAGTTTTCTTAAGCGCTTCTATAGTCTTAAGTTCTGCTTGATTTCTAGAAGATCTAGTTTTAAGTTGTCTCATCTGAGGAATATTAGCAACCGTTCCTTCTGTCTTATTAGTTGGTGATACCAAGAATACTCCTGATGTTCCTACTACTGCTGATGTTCCATTTACTTCTGTAGCGAACGCTTTTGCAATCACTTTGTTTTCAGACCCAATTCCTGGGATAAATGATGCACCCATAGATACATTGTCTGCCGTCGCTACTTCTGTTCCGTACTTTGCAGCTACTGCATTTAGATCAGTTCCTAGCGAACCTACTATTGATTCAGCTTTCTTAATATTAGCTACCGTTGCCTCTAAAGTACCACGCATAGATTCTGCAGAAAATAAACCTGGCTTTTGAACACTCTTAAGTCCTACGATTACATATTTGTTATCAAAGTAGTTTACCTTATCACTATATGAGTATACTGTAGGTGATACTTCTCCGATTTCTGTATCAGATTCATAAGCCCACTTTATCATATCTCTAGAACTGTCATCAGACCCTAATACACCTACGCTATAATCGTTAGCTTTAAGTGGACCAGATGTTTGGAAGTTATAACCCATTGCTGATGCAGCAGATGACATAGATGCCATATCTCTGTTCTGAGTAATAAGGTCATTGATTTTATCATTTAACAGATTCTGAGTTTCTTCAGATGGAATGATTGGAGTACGTACATAAGCTACTTTGAACTTATCGTTTCTATCATTGTAGATAAGATCTTCAACCTTTATAAGGTGAACACCAAATTGCGTTTTCACTTTATAAACTCCTCCAACTCTACCATTAAAGACTGCTTCGTTGAATGCTGGTACCATCATACCCTGTTGGAAAGTACCAAGATCTCCACCTTTAGCTCCTGAACCAGGATCTTGTGAATTATCTTCAGCTAACTTAGAGAATTTTGCTCCTCTATTAAGTTCGTTACGTAGACTATCGATAAATGCATCTGCTGCTGCATAATCTTCAGCTGTACCTGTTGTAATTCTTCTTAGGATATGTTTAGCTTCTGCAGAATCAGGCATTACTTTTTTATCAAGTACTTTAGCCATGAAGTAAGATCCTTGCTCAGAATATGGACCATATAGTTCACCAACGTTCACTGCATCAAGTTGACCTTTTAGCCCTTCAGGAAGATCACTGTTACTAAAGTATACGCTTGACCAAAATCCACCATTGTTAAATGCTACTATAGAATCATTATCTGCAGTTGCATTTTTTAGACTCTGTCCAGCTTTCATTACTTCTTGTTTCCACTTAGCACTATCTTTTGCTGATGGATATACATCTACTACAGCATATTGTAATACTCTCGTTTCTTCTTTAGAGGTATACTTCGTTGCATTTTCTTTCATGTATGCAGTAATATCTGCATCAGATACTTCTACTTCAGTATCGATAGCATCAAATGGTATCTTTACATATGACATATTTAATGAGCTATTACTTGCTGCTCCAGTCTCCTCGACTAAAAACTTAGGTGTGTATATCGCTTTAGAAACGAGGTTACCTATTTTGTTTTGTAGCTCAGTCTTTTGAATTTGCTTTTCTTGCTCTACCCAAAAGTTTTCGAACTGTGCAGATAAAGGATCGTTACCTTCGATCAACTGTTTGTGTTGTAAAAGCGTAGTTCTATCTACCTGACCAGTTTGACTATTACGATAGTTATTAGTGATGATAGGGCTTAATCTATTACCAAATTGAAGATCCATAAGCTCTGCTTTAGTCACTCCTAATCCAAGCTCCTCAGCTTGCTCTTCTACGATTGCTTTCTCAACGAAAAAGTCCCAAAGGTTCTTTCTTCTTGAAAATACATCAGGATTTCCACTATATAAAGCAGTTTCCGCTTTACTGAAATCTCTGTAATCAATCTTCTGACCTGCGATCTCTCCCATGTTCATCGCTGCTCCTCCTCTGTTCGCATTTCCTTGCATATCCATAAGGATAAATGCAGCTAAAGCAAGACCGAGAATAATCAGTACAAACCAAAAATTTTTTCTAATAGTACCTATTAATGCCATTTCTATAAATTATAGTTGTTTGTTATAACTGGTTTGATACTGAATTCGATATACATTCAAAAGATTGTAATCGGCTCAATATCAGAGCCCAAAAGTGGCGCAAAGGTAAATTATTTAAGGTATATAACAAACAAAATCTTCATGTTAGTGTTCGAGCGTAATCAATAGGCATAATGCACCTTTGGTAAAGATTGGGACAATTCATATAATAATCAGCAATAATATATAGTTCACTCAAAACATATATGTGGCACCTCAAGAGTAAACCATACTAGTATTATCTGTGTATATATATCATAAGATATCCTCGACTTCACAATTTTTGTGAGATTGTAGACACATATCTAGTTAAGAATTACGACTTTTGCAATCACTTACAAAATCAACACGTACATGGAATTCATACTTACAGAAGAACAACTTGCAGTAAAAGAGGCAGCGAGAGAATTTGCACAACAAACATTATTACCTGGTGTAATAGAGAGAGATACACATATGACCTACCCTACGGAACAAGTTCGTGGGATGGCAGAAATGGGTTTTCTAGGTATGATGGTGTCTCCAGAGTATGGTGGCGGAGGTATGGATACCTTGTCCTATGTATTAGCGATGGAAGAACTATCTAAAGTAGATAACAGCTGTAGTGTAATCGTGTCTGTAAATAACTCACTTGTATGCTGGGGTTTAGAAACGTATGGTAGTGAAGAACAAAAGAAAAAGTATCTTACTAAACTAGCTACAGGTGAATCTATAGGTGCTTTTTGTCTGTCTGAACCTGAAGCCGGAAGTGATGCTACAAGTCAGCGTACCACAGCTGTAGATATGGGAGACCACTACATAATTAATGGTACTAAAAACTGGATTACAAACGGTGGCAGTTCACAAATACACCTAGTAATAGCTCAAACAGATGTAGAAAAAGGACATAAAGGGATCAACGCATTCATAGTAGAAACTGACTGGGATGGCGTAGTAATAGGTGCTAAAGAAGATAAACTAGGTATCAGAGCTTCTGACACTCACACTATTCTTTACAACGACGTAAAAGTTCCTAAAGAGAACCGTATCGGTGATGATGGATTTGGGTTCAAATTTGCGATGAAAGTACTTTCTGGTGGTCGTATCGGTATCGCTGCACAGGCACTAGGTATTGCTGCTGGAGCATATGAGCTATCTGTTAAGTATGCTAAAGAAAGAGAAGCTTTCGGTAAACCTATCAGTCAGCACCAAGCAATCGCCTTCAAATTAGCAGATATGTCTACAGATATCGAAGCTGCTAGACTAATGGTATATAGAGCTGCATGGATGAAGGATAATGGTCTAGACTACACTTCTGGTGCTGCGATGGCTAAGTTAATAGCCTCTGATGCCGCGATGAAGCACACCGTTGAAGCAGTGCAAGTACACGGCGGATATGGATTCGTAAAAGAATATCATGTTGAACGTCTAATGAGAGATGCTAAGATCACACAGATATACGAGGGTACTTCTGAAATTCAAAAGCTTGTAATCAGTCGTAATATTCTAAAAGGTACGTTGTACGAACCAATGTGGAAACCAAGTAATTCGTAATTAATTACTGACGATATTCATTATCTAATCTTGGATAATAATAACTAAAGTATTTTTTCTCTGTTGACTACTTTGACTGTTGACTAATTACTTTTGATAGATAATGGGTAAGACTTTTCACATTTGCACAATAGCGGGTATTCCTCTAAAGGTCCATTGGACTTTTGGTCTCACACTGCTTTTTGTTGCCTATGTGGTCCATTTACACAATTTGACGACCGCTGCTAGTATCGGTTTCTCTTTATTGGTGTTGGTCATGTTTATTTGTGTAATTCTGCATGAATTTGGACATGCTATGGCTGCACGTCGGTACAATATTAAAACTTTAGATATTATAATATCTCCGATAGGCGGACTGGCTAGGTTACAAGATATTCCACAAGAACCCATTAAAGAATTAGTGATAGCATTGGCTGGCCCTGCTGTCAATGTAATAATCGCTACTATTATAGGTTGCTACTTACATTTCGTGTTGGGTACTGAGCTTATTCCTAGTGGTGATAACCTCGAACTACTGGGTTATTCGATCGACTTTCTAAAGTTTGTTTTTACGATCAATATCATGTTGTTTGTCTTTAACCTTATTCCTGCTTTTCCAATGGATGGTGGTAGAGTGATGAGGGCTCTATTGTCCATGAAGCTAGAAAGAGTGTTAGCTACTCGTGTGGCTATGTGGCTAGCGAGGTTAATTTCTTTTGCATTTGTAGCCATTGCTCTTAACACGCACAATATCACTCTTGGCCTTATTGGCTTATTTGTATATATCATGTCTGGTAAGGAATATGCCTATGTCAAGATGATCAAAAGGGCATCTTCAACAGTGTCGGAAGTACTGCAATCTCAATTTACTAAACTAAAAACTACAGATTCATATCAATCCGTAATAGAGGCCTATCAAAAAGGAAATGAAAAAAACTTCTTGGTCTATGACGAATCTGAAAACCTTGTAGGATCTATACCTGAAGTATTCATTAAGGATGCAGTAAAAACCAACCATTATCCTGAATCAATAATAGACCTAATGAGTACCAAAGTTGCCATAATAGCTCCGACTTCTATCTTAAGAAAAGTGGCTAATATGATGAGTCATGAAGGTATTGCTATATGCGCTGTACAAGAAGGAGATGAACTAATTGGTGTTCTCGATAGATATGCTGTAGAACGATTTATGAAAAAATAGAGTATTGCCTCTTCTACCTATTCAGTACTTCTTTCACTCTATCATAAAACTGTGGTGCTGAAGCTAGTGTCTCGATACCTCTAAAGCCCTCTTGATTTCCTGAATAATCCGATACTTTTCCGCCTGCTTCTCTAACTAAAAGTGTGCCTGCAGCTACATCCCATGGATTGAGCATTGATTCATAATATGCACCAAACCTACCACAAGCCACATAGGCTAAATCTAAAGCGGCAGATCCCATACGCCTTACGCCTCTAGTATTCATTAACCATTCTTTTATGTACCCAAAAATTTTCTCGGTATCATAATCATTACGATATGGAAAACCTGTAGCAATCAAAATATCCCTAAACTCTATACGCTGCGATACTTGGATGGGATCATCATTAAGAAATGCACCTCCACTTTTACTAGCATAAAATTGTTCTCCACTATTTACTTCATGAACAATACCTACTAATAAATCACCTTGATATGATAATGCAACACTTACTGCGAAGTGAGGTACACCCATAAGAGAGTTGGTAGTACCATCTAGTGGATCGATTATCCACATATATGGTTTTTGTGTGTCTTCTATTGTATCTTCTTCAGTGAGAAATCCTGCTTCTGGAAGTATTTTAGACAGCTTATCAACTAGTATTCGTTCTGCACCCTTATCGACATGAGAGACAAGGCTATTAAGCTCTTTCTCTTCTATATCAGCAGCCGTTACTTTAACTATTTCACTTTTGATATATAATGCAGCTACGTTAACTGCTTCACGTGTATCGCTAAGTGTTTGTGCAAGATTCATCTAATTTGTTTTATTATATTAACTAAAAAAGGGTTCGCCTTTAGACAAACCCTTTAAATTTTATATTTCTACTGAGGTGCACCGTAGTTTAAACTACTCGCACAGCAATGGTCATTATCCCATTTCAGCTACTACTTCTTTCACTTCCGGTACCATACGCTTAAGCATACCTTCGATACCCGCTTTGAGTGTCACTGACGATGATGGACAACCACTACATGAACCTTGTAATATTACGGTTACTATACCTTGATCAAATGCTTTAAATTCGATATTTCCACCATCCATTTCAACTGCTGGTTTCACATAAGTATCTATCAACTCTCTGATCTTCTTCACTAGCTCAGCTTGCTCTCCTGTGTACTCATATGCTACACCTCTTTCCTCTTCTATCTTTGCCATAGCCTCTGAAAAACCTTCTGTAAGTATCACCTTATCAGCCTCAACATATTCTTTGATAAACTGCTTAAGTGGAAGCATAATATCATCCCAGCTATAGTTAAATTCCTTAGTAACTGTTACGAAGTTATTGCATACATACACACCCTTAACATAAGGAAAATCAAATAACTCAGAACCAAGTGGAGACCATTCTTTAGCCAACGCCTCTTCTCTGAAATCCGCAGTACCTTTAAATAGCATCTTATTAGTAACGAACTTGAGAGACTCTGGATTAGGAGTCTGCTCTGTGTATAGCATTACTGGGCTCTTAGTTGCTGTATCCATTGTGTATTATTTATATTATTCTTTGTATTGATTCTATAGAAACGCAGTAAGCGTCAATAAGTTTCTTTTATTGGTATTTATGCCATATTCGTGAAAACATTCTGCACGTCTTCATCATCGTCTAATTTATCAAGTAACTTTTCGATATCTGGCATCTGATCATCTGAATAATCTACTGGAGAAGTCGGTAATCTTTGTAAATCAGCCTTTTCAACTTCAATATTCATTTTCTCAAAAGCTTCTGTCAATGTACCGAAATCCTTATAATCTCCATACGCATAAACAGTATCATCATCCGATTCAAATCGTTCTAGACCAAAATCAATCATTTCTAATTCCATCTCTTCAAGGTCCATATCATCCGTTTTCTTGAACTCAACTACCACCTTTCTATCAAATAGGTATTCTAAAGAACCATTAGGCACCATAGAACCCCCAGTTTTAGAGAAATATGATTTCACATTGGCTACAGTACGAGTTGTATTATCTGTAGCACACTCTACAAATACTAAGATTCCATGTGGTCCTTTACCTTCATAATTAATCTCCGTATAATCAGTAGCATCTTTACCTTCTGCCCTTTTAATTGCCGCAGTAATATTATCCTTTGGCATATTCTGCTTCTTAGCATTCTGAATTGCTAAACGCAGCGTAGGGTTCATATCAGGATCAGATCCTCCACTTTTAGCTGCTACAGTAATCGCTTTAGCCAGTTTTGGAAAAATCCTGGACATTGTGGCCCATCTTTTCTCTTTAGCAGCTCTACGGTATTCAAATGCTCTTCCCATCGTGAATTATCTCTTTTAATTTTTACTCTAATAATGTTGTAAAGGTAATTGAACTTCCCTTGATAATGAAGCCCTATCTATATAACTATCACAACAAACGTACTTATATGTACATAACAATGTATATCTAAGTTCCTGTATGTAATGGAAGTATAAAGATAATTCACTAAAAACAAAAAAGGAAGCAGGGGGACTGCTTCCTCTAAATAATCTAAGGGTATTATGAACTTATAGATTAAGTTCATAGTCTAAATGTAATTAAAATTAATGAAATAACAAATATATCAACACATTATTCTACTTCACATAATAAAGCATTGATATTATTCTAAACTATCATAGATATAAAAGAATATACCTAAAACTTATTTTAAATATGGTCTTCCGAATTTAGAGTTACTTTTGCCGCACATTTAAAAAAGCATATTTGAAAAAATCAAAACAGTGGAAATCACTTATTAACAATAAGGAATTTCTTAAAATCTGGATCCTATCTCTAGTTACTACACTAGCGGTACTTTTTATAGTAGGTCTTTACTTATGCTACAATGAATCTCGTACCAATGGTGTGATTCTAGATGATTTTATACTAGCTAACATTGAAGCTAGAGATGTGAGTACCATGTTATTTTCTATAACCTGGATCTGTATTCTAGGAAGTCTTCCAATTTTATTGCGCACTCCAGAAAGGGCACTTAAAATATTTTGGGGTATCAGCATAATGGGTATTACAAGATGTATCGTTATGTATATGGTACCATTAGATCCACCAATAGGTATTATTCCATTAAGGGATCCTTTCGTCGAAGGAGCATTCTATGACAATAAGGTACTCGTAAAAGATCTATTCTTTTCCGGACATACATCCAATATGGTACTATTGACATTATTTATGGACTTTAAGTGGCTAAAGACATTACTTGCTATAGCATCTATAATAGTAGGATATCTTTTAATGGTTCAGCACGTTCATTACGCAATCGATGTAATCGCCGCACCATTTTTCGCTTACTTAGCTTATAGACTAGCTAATAATGTAGCCGATAGGCTCGTGTACAAGTACAACCAGCCAATCCCAAGTAGTATTTAGTAAGCCCCTAAAGTATTTTTGCCATATTTTTCTTAAGTATAAATCCTATTACTGTAACCTTTTGATTTGGTTAGAGTAATAGTCTATGTGAGATAATAAGAAATAGTAATTCTCTATCTTACACTACAACGAAACCAACAAGCTTCTTTTGAGTACAGACGAACATATAATGCAGTCAGTTTCTAATGGTGATATAGCGCAATCCGCTTCACTATTCGAACGATACCATGTGAATATGTACAACTACTTCCGCAAGATGAATCACAACAAATCATTAAGTGAAGATCTAACGCAAGAAGTTTTTGTAAGAATGATCAAGTACCGTACTAGCTATAACAACCAATACAAATTCAAACCTTGGTTATACAGAATTGCTAGTAATGTTAGGCATGATCATTTCAGAGATCAAAAAATTAAATATAGCAATGGAGAAATTCCTGAAATAGTGAGTACCGAGGACAACATCGTAGATAAGCAAATAGAAGAATCAAGAAAACTTCAAACTGCTATCAATTCATTAAAAGAAGATCAAAGAGAAATACTCATACTTAGCAAGTTGCAAAAGATGAAATATACCGATATAGCTGCAATTAAAAATACCACAGAGAGTAACGTGAAAACTATAGTACATAGAAGCATCCACAAATTGAGAAAATATTACGAAATAAATAATTGGTTATGATAGAATGGGAAAATAAAATCATTGCATATGTCAATGGCGATCTCTCTGAAAAAGAGACCAATACTTTGATGAAACAAATTAAAGTTTCGGAAGAACTTCAAAATATCTTAAAAACATATCAAAATATAAATTCAGAATTTGTTACTCATAAATCAGAAAAACCAAGTAGCAGACTCTCTAATAATTTTGAAGCTTATATTAAACAAGTACAAGATTGCCAAAGTAATATAACAGTATCAAATAAATTAAGATATATAAAACCCTTGATGCGATATGCTGCAATACTCGTAATAGTTATTGCTGCTAGTATAACACTATGGAAAGAGATAACACCAAAAGAATCCAGAGAACAAAATGATATCAACGCTATTCTCTCTGATATGAAAACAAAATCAGATACAGAAAAAATAAAAACACTTTACATAAATAACGTAACTGAAGATAATCAATCCAAGATAAAAAAGGTACTTATAGCATCTCTCAAAAATGATAAAAGTAGTAACGTAAGATTAGCGAGTGTCGAAACATTAGTAGAGTATATAGATGATGACCTTGTACGTAGTTCATTAATAAGGGCATTAGGAGAAGAAGAAGATCCTCAAGTACAAGTCGCCATCATAATGGCACTATCTGAAAGCAAAAATATGGAGATAATTAAACCTTTAGAAGAAATAATAAATAAAGAAGGTGGATACAAATTTGTAAAAGATGAAGCCCATATAGGAATTATGAATTTCACATCAATTTAGACTTGATACTTAAATATAAAAACAGAAAAAATAAAATCATGAAAAATATATATACAACTATTCTAATAGCACTTATTGTAAATGTTATCGGTTTCGCCCAAGGTAATAACAATTCTATATCTAATACTCAACATAATAATAAGGTCCATAGTAGCGCACATGATTCTGACCACAGCAATCATCATCATGCTACTCATAATCATACATCAGAAACGAAACAACACAAAATACAATTCACTGCAGGCACACTTGAAATTAACGGAATCGGTGACCTGACGATATCTGCTACTGATGGACAAGAAGTAATTATAGAAAGTGAAGTAGAAAATCACGATCATGATAAAAGATCTAAAGGATTAAAGTCCCTTAACTCTGCTGGCATCGATGACAATACAGGATTGGGGATAGCAGCTATTAAAGAAGGTTCAACATTAACTCTTACTCAAGTAGGAAAAGACTGTAATTGTAATGGCGTAACAGTATACGTACCTAAATCAGTTAAAATATCGATAAGTCACAAAACTGTAGATGGAGATCACGTCAAAGTTTCTGACATTGCTAATGAGATCATTATATCTACTCTATATCAAAACATCCAATTACACAATATAACTGGTCCAATGTCAGTAAAGACAGTGTATGGTGAAGTAGAAGCTGACTTCAGCAAGGTTAGCCAACAAGGATCTATTTCCATCAATGCTGTCTATGGACTTGTCGATGTTTCCCTACCAAGTAACACAAAAGCCAATTTAGAACTATCTGCAAATTATGGAGAAATATTTAGTGATATGAATGTTGAGGTAGAAAAAAATGAGGGAATGCAAAGTCTGTCCACTACTAAAATAAAAGGACTCCTAAATGATGGAGGTGTTCTTATCAATCTCAAGTCATCATACGATAATATTTACTTAAGATCAAAGTAAAGTCCACCCGACGTTTTCCATATAAAACAATACACTTAAAACATAAATCATGAAGTATATAATTATAGTTATCACGTTATGCGTGATGCAGGATTCCTATGCTCAAAAATTAATTAGTGAATCGTATCCAATTCTTCAAATTACCAATATCCACGTAGAATCAGAATATGCCAATATAGAAATAGAGTCGTATGAAGGAGAATCCATAGAAATAGAAGCCAGTATAAATATCAATCAGAATATGGATAATGAAGCATTTGATATAGCTGTAAAAGTAAACGACAACGAAATTGATATTACCACCAAATTAGATGAGGAAAATATTCCCAAAAGAGTCATCATGAAAGATGAAAATGGAAATACAAATATTATGAATGATGATGATCCCTCGATTAAAAATATTGGTGAAATAAAAGGAGAATACATTAGTATAAATTATGGTATCGAAACTAATATCATAATAAAAATAAAAGTGCCTAAAAATAAAAATATCAGAGTTAAATCTATTTATGGCGACCTAATACTAAATGGAAAGTATAATGATATACTTGCCCAAATAACTTATGGTAATATAGATGTTGTACAATCAGAAGTAGATTCTCATTCCAATATAGTATTAATATCTACTTATGGGCATGTAGATTACTCGGTACCTAAAAATGCCAATATTACATTTGAGCTATCTTCTAGCTATGGAGAAATATTCACAAATCTAGATGTAATATCAACTAATAAAAATACTCATTCTAATATTTGTGGTAATGAAAATAGCGGAGAGTATATACTCAATGCTGGCAATAGCAAGGCAAACGTAACTGCAACCTATGCTGACATTTATCTGCGAGGAAATTAACGCTATACCATTCAGTTATAATGAAAGAAAAAAAGCAGCTTCCAAAATAATGGAAGCTGCTCTTATATCAGTAATAATCCTACCTGTAATATTTAAGGTTTAATTATTTTATTTGCTCTTTTTGCTCTTTGCATTGGATTCTCTCCTGCTGCTCCTCCTCTTTGTCTCGCTCCTCTCTTGAATGTTTCGAATCTACTTGTCGCTTGTCTTGGTGGATAATAATTGTTATTAGTATCCACATCTGCAGTTTCTAAGAATGGATCTAAAACTATATTTTTTACCTCTTTGTCTGTTGGAAATACTTTTGTTATTTCCTCTTGACCAAACTTCCAAATCTCTGCAGGTAACCTCAATACTTCAGTAGTACCATCTACATATTCAAACTCTAAAATTACTGGCATTACTAGACCACCAATTCTTTTGATTTGAACTTCGTAATAATTTTTTGTGCTATTAAGTAATGCTTTATCTTCATCCGACATATCAGCAATACTTTTTTCATACTCCTCTTTATCGATAGCATCTTTTGCTAATTTATCATAGGTAGTATAATAATCATCTAAAGAAGGATCTCTTTCATTATACGTTTGCTTAATCGCTTCTTCATTACGAATAGAACTAATGTTTCTTCTTTCTTGTGCTTTATTGGCTCTTGCTACCTCCTCTTGTTTGGAAGGATCTTTTGGATTTGCTTTAAAATGTTTCACTGTACCTAAGGCTAAATCTACATGATCATTAGTATAAAACCATCCTCTCCAGAACCAATCAAGATCTACACCAGATGCATCTTCCATAGTACGGAAGAAATCTGATGGTGAAGGTGATTTAAATTTCCATCTTTCTGAATACTCTTTAAATGCATAGTCAAATAATTCTCTTCCCATTACAGTCTCTCTAAGAATATTTAATGCTGTTGCTGGTTTAGAGTATGCATTAGAACCAAATTGATAAATAGATTCAGAATTGGTCATAATGGGTGAAATACGTGATTTGTCTCCGCCCATATAAGCAGTAATCTTCTGAGCTTCTCCTCTTCGTGATGGATAATTTCTTTCAAACTGTTGTTCTGCTAAATACTGAACAAATGTAGTCAAGCCTTCGTCCATCCATGTCCATTGACGTTCATCAGAATTGATTATCATTGGAAAGAAGTTATGCCCTACTTCGTGTATAATTACACCTATGTGTCCATACTTCATACGTTCTCCATACGTGCCATCATCTTCACATCTTCCATAGTTAAAGCAAATCATAGGATACTCCATTCCCATACTACCATCAATAGACCATGCCACTGGGTAAGGATAATCACATGAATAATGTGAATACCAATAAAGCGCGTGTGCTACTGTCTTAGTACTATATTTAGCCCAAAGACAATCACCTTCTTTGACATACATACTCATGGCCATCGCCGTCTTACCGTTGGGTAATTTTACATTGAGTGCATCCCAGATAAATCTTCTAGATGTTGCAAATGCAAAGTCCCTAACTTGATCCGCGTGAAACTTCCAAGTCTTCGTATTAGTCGCTTTACTTTTCATACGCTCGTCAGCCTCATCTTTGGTAGCTACTACTACTGTATTTACGAAGCTATTCTTAGCCTCATTAAGTCTGCTTTTCTGAGTAGATGTTAATACTGCCCCTTCATTTTGCAATGTTCCTGTTGCTGCCACTAAGTGATCTGATGGTACAGTGATCTCCACATCGAAATCACCAAATTCAAGTGTGAACTCACCTCTTCCTAAAAACTGCTTATTCTGCCATCCATCTTGATCAGTGTACTTACATAGTCTTGGATAAAACTGAGCGATACAGTATACATTATTACCATCCTCTTCAAAGTGTTCGTATCCTGATCTTCCACCGATCTCTCTAGTGTTGTTGATATTATACCACCACTTGATAGAAAATGAAGTATTTCCACCTGGCTTCAATGCCTTAGGTAGATCTACTCTCATCATCGTTTTATTGATCATATATTTCATAGCTTTACCTGATCCGTCTTTCACTGATTCTATATTGAATCCACCTTCGAAAGTTGGTTCTAGTGCTGCTAAAGAAGTCGTACTTGCCTTATCACCTAATTCACTAGTCTTAATATGATGAGAATCAGAGTCTTTAGACCTAACATTTTGATCTAATTGTACCCATAGGTATGTAAGTTGATCTGGAGAATTATTTTTATAAGTAATTTTTTCCTCTCCATATAACTTCTGCTTGTCATCATCTAACCTCATTTTGATATCGTAATCCACTTGCTGTTGCCAGTAGTCAGGACCTGGAGCTCCAGATGCAGTTCTATATCTGTTAGGATCAGGTAGCTCTTGGTTAAGCTGCTTGAATGGATTGTTGTTGAGGTTCTTCTGTTGTGCACTACCCACAAAGGCGATAGACACGAAGAGAAACATAAAAGCAATAATTCTCATCGATAGTATTTTCGTGTAAATAAATCTAATAAACGTGCTATACGGAGCACATATCCCTTAAAAACTTTAAAGTTAAACAATGGTTGCATCTCTCAAAGTCAAATCTAAGTGAGATGTCTTTAGGAAAGACTACTATGATTTAGCTAACAAATTTTACATTCTTAGCAGATATCGGCGCCTTCTAAGTTAATAGGCGCCTGAAATATTTTAGCAGCATCTCTACCATGGTGATCTTTTCCATATAGTTCTCTTGCAGCTTTCTCTATATTATCACTGACAAATGTATTGCTACATAATGCGAACATACTAGGTCCAGAACCACTAATACTAAACCCTAATGCTCCAGCTTCTATAGCTTTCTCTTTCATCTCATAGAATTTAGGAACTAAGTGAGCACGCTGAGGTTCAATGACTACATCCTGCAGGCATCTAGATATCTTATCAAAATCACTACTATATAAAGCAGCGACCAACGTAGCCGCGTTACCTGTCTGAGTAATCAACTGATTGAGCGTAACTTGCTCGGACAAGATGGACCTACTTTCACTAGTCAGCACCTGTGCAGGTGGCAAAATCACCACATATCTTAAGCCACTTGGTACGTATAACTTGGTAAAATCTAAAGTTGCATTATCTCTAATAAGTATAATACCACCCATCATACAAGGAATCACGTTGTCTCCGTGCCAGGCTCCTGATGCTATCGACTCACCTGCCATAGCAAATGGCAATAATTCTCTTTTTGTTAATTTGGCTTCGAGATAATGGTTTAAAGCTACTACCGCGGCTACAGCACTAGCGGCAGAAGATCCAATACCTGTACCAAAAGGCATTTTTTTTCTAATCTCAATATCTATAGGATGATCTGGAATTCCTAAGTGCTCCAGCATTTTCATCACAGCTACTCCTGCCGTATTCATAGTAGGATCATAAGAAAGCCCTTTCCCTTTAGTTATCCTACTTATCACTACTCCTGGCTCTTGTCCTTTTTTGATGATTACTTCATCCCCTGGAGATTCCATTGGAAAGCCCATTATATCAAAACCTACCGCGACATTGGAGACCGTGGCCGGTGCAAATGCTTTTATCATTATTAATATATGTTGTTATATGGTTGTAAAGGTATGGAATGAGTATTACTTAGATCAATTTCTCAAGATAATGCTCTGTGATGCCATATTGCTTTTTAAGAGCCGCTACTTCTTTCAAGGCTTCCGGTCTTACCTTTGATTTCTCAGCTGTAATCAATAGATTTTTACTAGTATGTTCAGAAGAAATAAACTCCATTATCTTAGTCTTATACCCTTTAGACTCTAGGAGTAACACTCTAATGGCATCAGTCAACCATTCGGCCATTCGTTCTTTCATAATACCGTGTGAAAGTGTGGAGTTTAGGATAGAGTTTCCTTTCATATCCTTTCTAATCTGCTTATGACAGCAAGGTGATACCACTATAAGTTCTGCCTCAGCCTCTATACCTTTAGCAATTGCCATATCCGTAGCTATATCACAAGCATGCAGAGCAATGACCATATCGGTCTTTGGAATATTTATTTGAGAGATATCACCTACCTCAAATGAAAGGCCATTTAATTTATGTTTTTTAGCGATTTCATTAATATCTGCTACCAATTGAGGTCTTAATTCATAACCTACCAATTTGACATCACTTTGAAGACTATTTAAGTGGCTATACGTTGCAAAACTCAAATAGCCTTTACCACAACCCATATCCGCAATGGTCTTTATAGATTTAGACTTACATAAACTATCTAGAATTTCTACAAACTTATTGATCTGACGAAACTTTCGTTGCGAGCTTTGGTAGACTTTACCTTTATCACTACTTATCCCCAATGATCTTAGGAATGGTGCATCCTCTGATATAAGTCGCGATTTCTGATGGTCATGTAAGTCTGACTCAGACAAATCATTACTTACAGATAAGGCTTTAATACTTGCATTTTTTTTGTTTGACAAAAGCCTATACTCCATGCTTGCTAATGTCAGCGTGGCATTAAAGAATTGATCTTCCAGCCATTCACTGCACAGGTCGACAAAATCCAAATGGATATAATTTTTAGTTACATCCTTAGTGTCATGTCTATATACAACAGAAATCAAAGATTTACCTTTAATCAATACTCTTCTAGCTTTGATAGACTTCAAATCAGAGGATTTAGACATCTTCTTGGACATGTGTAGTTTCAACGCCTCCGACTGTATGTCTACATCTCTTATCTTACTTATAAACTCATCTATTATTTCTGATCTGCTGGACAATGCTTTCAAGATTTATTATGAATGTAAATAACATAAACAAAGGTATGTCTTTTTACTACTTTTGTATGAATACTCCCTTATATCGTAATATCAATAATTAGGATCAACCAAAATTATTTGAAAATAAGTAAATTACTTAATAAGAACTATCATAACATCCCTTGTAAGGGTTTTTAATAACTTCACATTATGTTAGACTTTTTTAGTAACGTAATCTTCACCATAGGAAATAGAGCAGTAAACATTGCTCAGCTTATCTGGATGATTATGTTTTTAATATCATGGGTCATTGTATTTCGTCTATTTAGTACAGATGGAATCAAAGAGCTATATGAAAAATATGATGTCAATAAGAAGCAGCAAAAAAAGTTAAAATGGGTATTAGGTCTATTGCTTTGTCTTACCTCTTTAATATTACTCTCTTGGTTATTCAAAATAGATGGCGAACTCACTACAATAAATGAGAAAGCTATAACTGTAGTACATCTCATCAAGGCATTATGTGTGTTACAAGCTGCACGTCTTATAGATTGGACTATATCTAATATATTCATTAGAAGTTATTACAGCAATAGAAAAAAACTTAAAGAACAACGTAAAGCCAAACGAGCAGAACCTAAAGATGAAATAGAAGATGAACGTGGCACATCAACTCTTGTTCAATACATTGTTTATATAGTTGTATTTATATTTCTACTTCGCAGTTTTAATCTGGATTACACATTTTTCAATTATCCTGTTGGTGGTAAACCTATACCGTTCAACATAACTAAAATACTACAGGCCATTCTTATTATAATGGTCGCAAAATTTATTATTTCTATATTGACACAAATAATTCTTTATGGTGTGTATCGAAACAGAGATATCGATGAAGGATCACAATATGCGCTCAATCAATTATTGAAATATGTAATATATGTCACTGCTATTATAATGGCTTTACATACGTTAGGTATAAATATGACTCTAGTACTTGGTGGTGCGGCAGCTCTATTAGTCGGTATTGGATTAGGACTTCAACAAACATTTAATGACTTTATATCAGGGATTGTATTACTATTCGAAAGAACAATTTCTGTAGGTGATGTAATATCTGTCAATGGCAAATATGGAACTGTACATAAGATAGGTCTTCGATCCAGTATTGTAGAAACAAGAGATCATGTTACATTAGTCGTTCCCAATTCAAAACTTGTAAATGACTCAGTAAATAACCTATCTCACTTTACACCAATTGTTAGATTCTCTGTATCAGTAGGAGTAGCGTATGGATCAGATACACAGTTGGTGAAAAAGTTACTTATGGAAGCTGCTCATAATGTTCCAAGAGTGCTAACTCGTCCGGTTCCCTTCATAAGATTCTCAAATTTTGGAGATAGCGCTTTAGATTTTGAAGTACTGTTCTTCACTAGAGATCATTTGCTTGATGAAGATATAAAAAGCAATATTAGATTTGAAATAGATAGATTATTTAGAGAGAATAATATAGCTATACCATTTCCACAACGAGATATATGGATTCGTAAAAATGAGTCCTAAAATATTATTCAAGAAAAATGATTAGACAATATTTAAAGCGATTTCTATCATATCCTTAAAGGAAGATTCTCTATCAGAAGATGAGGTAACTTCTCCAGTTACTAGTGAATCACTTATTGATAGAATAGCCAATGCATTAACATTGTATTTAGCTGCAATAGTATACAATCCAGCTGCTTCCATTTCCACGGCTAAAACTCCATATTTTGCCCAAAGCTTATACGCATCTGGATCATCTTCATAGAACTGATCTGAACTTAGAACATTTCCAGCCTTAATATTTATATCGTTTTTATTTGCATATAAAATTGCTTTTTGAAATAAATCAAAACTTGCAGTAGGACTATAATCCTTATTAATAAATCTAGTATTATTAATTCCACTTGTAGTAGAAGCAGACATCGCTATTACAGTATCTCTAAGCTTTACGTCTCTTTGATATGATCCTGCTGTTCCTACTCTGATTAAATTTTTTACGTTATAATCATTTATCAATTCGTGAAAATAAATGAGCGATGAAGGAACACCCATTCCAGTACCTTGAACTGAAATTCGCTTACCTTTATAATAGCCAGTATAGCCTAACATACCACGTACTTCATTATACAATTTAGGAGAATCAAAATATGTTTCTGCAATCCATTTTGCCCTCAAAGGATCTCCTGGTAATAGTACTGTATCTGCTATCTCATCCTTCTTGGCACCTATATGTATACTCATGCTACGTATATTATCATTACTGAAAATAGTGATATAAAATATTTTAAAATTACTTAAGCTATCAGTACAATTTACGACTAGTACTGAAAGATCCTAATTAATATTTTCAACGAAAGTGAAAGTTATAATTCTATTTGTATTTATAAAGTAATCTACATCATGCTTACAACTGATTCTATACAAGTATTTAATTTAATATTACTTTTTAGGAAGGGCTACAGAATACAACCAATAATTTTCCCTTTTAAAATTTTCATCAGAAAACTCTTGCCACAGTTTTGCATTTGGGAATCTATTCATATCTATAGGTTCAGGAGTCAATAATACTATACCCCCTACTTTCTTAAATTTTGTAAATAAATTCAATTCTGTTTGAGTAGGTATATAAACTTTCTCAAGCCACTTAAAATATGTGAACTCATCACCTGTTGGTAATTCAAATAAGGGTCTTTCTGCATACGCACCCACTGGCGCCGTTTCAAATTTATTAATAACTACCACTGGTACATTGCTTGGTATTTTTTCCTTTATAAATAACCCAACTTCCTTGGCATTAGAAAATGGAATATTAGCATCAGTTATCAATGCTTTGATACCATGAATCAACGGTGCTATCATTAAAAGAATAACTAGTACATATCTTGATAGAGACCAAGACGATTTTTTATAATGCGAAAGAATTAATGCTAAAATAAAAAGTATATATACCATTCCCCATTGCCTGACTCCACCGCTGAAAATGAGTATACCAAACGTTATGAATGCTACTAACCCGAAAAGAAGAGTTAGTAGACTTCGACGATCTCTTATAAATATCCAAACCAAAATAAATAGAACAAATAAACTTAATAGAAAACCAATAAGAGATACTCCATTGGATGCTGTATCATCGATTAGTCCAATGGCAAATACATTAGCCAAATGCCCTTGAATACTTTCATGTATTACTTCTGTAGAAAAACTTTGTTGATTATAGGCACGAGTAAAATCATCTTCATTCCCACGAGGAAAAACAGTCAGCACAAATAATAGGAAACCTGTAATAGACCAAATCAATATATTCTTGTTTAATACTAATTTATTTCCATCAGCATTAATTAACAGGTAAGCTGTTATGGATCCGGCAAGAATAACACCATAGGCTTCAGTTTGACAAAGTAGTAGTAGTATAAAGCCCAATTTCCAAGAGTGCTTATCTCTCATTATAAAATCCATGGCTATAAGAGATAATAGTATAACTAATATATATCCTCTATTAATAACTCCATATTCAAATATTATAAAATAGCTAAGTGAAAGTAGTAATTTCCATATACTAGGTAGATTGATTTTTACTATTAGATAGTAAAGAGTAATCACTACCAATATACTATGTGCGATTTGAATTGATATATATTCTTCAATAGGAATATAGGTCCATGACTTTAAATAAATATACCAAAGAGAAGGATGCCCTTCATAATTAAGGAATGCTAGCATATCTCCTAGACCAAGATCTCTAGCAACTAGCCATGCCTGCCATTCATCCTTCCACAATTCATGAAAATTAAATTTATAACATATTAAACCAATTGAGAGTA
Organism: uncultured Saprospiraceae bacterium; assembly: GCA_937995755.1. Lineage (GTDB taxonomy): Bacteria > Bacteroidota > Bacteroidia > Chitinophagales > Saprospiraceae > UBA1994. The sequence goes on from CALKJD010000020.1 coordinate 27,731, forward strand.
TGATCCAAAGTAAGATGTTAGATCTCTTAGAATCAGTATGCAGCTTATGTAAAAGTGAATTCATCAATGTGAAGAAAGTAATTTAAAAGAAGAACGAATTTTATCATAATATTTAATCTTCATATTATTAATATTATAAAAAAATATTATATGACTAAAAATATTATAATTCATGCTTTATTTAGCGAAAATGACTCAAAAACCTAATTTCTATAAAAATAGAGTAAAAAATAAGTAGGGAAAAAATATTAGTAAATAAAACTACAAAATACTGATAATCAATTATTTATACTAAAAATAAGTAAAAATTTAGCGCTTCAGAATTGAGTTTCTGTGTATAGACCCTATAATCAACGAAAATACGCTCTGTATAAAGCCTATAAATATGACTCTTAAGTCTAAAGTAATTTGCTATTACCGCGATGACGATCTTTATCCCTCGTAGTCTTCTTTTCCAAATTCTTTTGTAATGCCTGAGTAAGATCGATTCCTGTCTGATTAGCCAAACAAGTAACTACCCAAAGTACATCTGCCATTTCATCTGCTAATTTTTCTTTTTCTTCTTCATCAGATAAAGGTACTTTCCAAGATTGCTCTCCATAAATTCTGGACATGACTCTTGCTAGCTCTCCTACTTCTTCTGTTAATATCGCCATATTAGTCATTTCTGAAAAATATCTTACCCCTATGGTATTAATCCAATGGTCTACTTGAGATTGTAATTGTTTAATTGTCATTTTATTAGTCTTTTCGTTGACTATCTATAATTATAGTTACTGGTCCATCATTAAGTAATTGCACTTTCATATCAGCACCAAATTTACCAGTGGACACGGATAATCCAGAGTGATCAGCGAGTTTATGACAAAATTGATCATATAATGGAATTGCTATGCTAGGTTTTGCAGCCTTTATAAATGACGGTCTATTACCTTTTTTAGTGCTTGCATGTAATGTAAATTGGCTAATAACCAAAAAAGAACCATTCACATCTTTAATGGATAAATTCATTTTATCCTCTTTATCAGAGAAAATTCTCATTGCAGAAATCTTTCGGACTAGCCAATCAATATCCTCTAGAGTGTCGATCTCTTCTATTCCTAATAGTATTAATAATCCTAAATCTATTCTGCCATTTACTATACCATCTATGGTTACATTAGCTTCAGATACTCTTTGTATTACTGCTCGCATATCTTGATATTATTTTAATGATATACCCTTAAAGGTAGTAGAATTGTTATTCAAACTTATTCACATTACAATAAATTATACTATTTAATCATTTACTATCTAAGCTATTGAAAATACCTCTATTAACAGCCCATTTGTGCGTAAGTAGTAGACTTTTAAACCGTATTTGACCTATCAATTGCTTATATATTATACCTACAAATATGTGTTTATAGAGCTATAATTATCCTCAGCTAATTCACAGTCAATTTTATCTCATATAGTCACGAATCTGCTATGTTAATAATATATACACAAGTTTGACAAACATGTTAATTAGCTGTGTTATAGGTATTTAAACTGTGATTATAGATGTATAACAGAAATCAAAGTCTTAAGAGTTAAACATTATAGTAATTAGCTCTTTTTATTTATAGACGAACTGACGTTGCTAATAGTAAATACTTTTCTTTTTAAATAAAATAAATATTTATTAATAGCAGTGTGAGTTGAAAAACGAAATCAAGATGGATTGAGTAGTTTTGCATCGTCAAGAAATCCTAGCAAACCACAAATTGAAAATTGACTGAAATGGAGAATCAAACTGCGAACAAAACATCTTATCCGAAAGCACTGAGGATCTGGTTGTACATTGGACTTTTTATGTTGGTGGTTCAAGTGGTTGTTGGAGGAGTTACAAGATTAACGGGTTCAGGCTTGTCTATCACCAAGTGGGAAATAGTGACTGGTACTCTACCACCGACGAATGATACGGACTGGAATGCTGAATTCGATTTATACAAGGAGACTCCTCAGTATAGGGAGATCAATGAGGGTATGAGTTTGTCAGATTTTAAGTTTATCTATTTTTGGGAGTATATCCATAGGTTTTGGGCACGAATAATGGGTTTTGTGTTTTTAATCCCATTTATCATATTTTGGATTAGAGGTCATATTGATAAGCCTTTAGCTAAGGGTCTAGGCTCTGTAGTTTTATTGGCTATACTAGCAGCTAGCTTTGGATGGATAATGGTTGCTAGTGGCCTTATAGAGCGTCCTTGGGTCAATGCTTATAAACTTGCTTTGCACTTAAGTATTGCCTTTTGTGTATATGCTGCCTTGTTTTGGACTTACTTAAAGGCATTTCATGTAAGAACTCAAGCTATAGATAGGAAGTATCTAAGATTGATGAAGATATTTATGATGTTATTAGCTGTACAGATTTTTGCAGGCGGTGTAATGTCAGGAATGAAAGCAGGAGTCATCTACCCTACTTGGCCAGATATGAATGGCGAATTTATTCCACATATTATATTTAACAGTAGCGAGTATACTGTTGAGAACTTTAATTATTATGATAGGAATTTGCTTCTACCAGCGCTAGTGCATATTATACATAGAACTATTGCATACATTGTTTTTTTTCTAGGTTTATACATTAGTTTTTATCTAATCAAAGTCTCGAGAAATAGAGAAGTATCAAGTGCATCTTGGTTGTTAATAATGATGTTAATAATACAAGTTGTATTAGGTATATGGACTGTGATCTCATGTCAAGGAAGCATACCAGTACTTCAAGGTGTATTGCATCAGATGGGAGCTTTATTTTTGTTGACCTCTTCATTATATCTATTTTATTTATTAGGAAAATGTGATAAGTCGTTGGAGAGTTAAGTGTATAATATGATTTAGTAGATACTTATATTACCTTTGTAATACAATCATAAAGTGGGATATGGAGGATAACGTAATAAAGGAAAAGGGTTTCAGTTATATTGAAACTAATCCAGGTAAAGAACCAATTGTTCTTTTGCATGGATTATTGGGTACACTGAGTAATTTTACTGGTATAGTGGCTAAGTTTGGTGATACTCATAATATCGTTTTTCCTATATTGCCTATATTCGATTTACCACTTAAAAATTCAGGTCTAGGCGGATTATTGAAGTATATAGAGTCCTTTATTGATTTTAAGAATCTTTCTGATATTAATCTATTAGGTAATTCTTTAGGTGGACACTTAGCTCAATTATATACTCTTAAACATCCTGAAAAGGTAAAGTCACTAATTTTAACTGGAAGTTCTGGACTCTTTGAAAACGCTATGGGTAGTACTTTTCCAAAAAGAGGTAATTATGAGTATATAAAGAATAAGGCAGAGGATACCTTTTATGATCCTAAGATTGCAACCAAAGAATTAGTGGATGAGTTATTTGAGGCGGTGAACGATAGAAATAAGGCTATACGGATTATAATAACAGCTAAATCAGCTATCAGACATAATTTAGAAGATAAGTTGGATAAAATTAGTTGTCCTACTCTTTTAGTATGGGGTAGAGAAGATGGTGTTACTCCTTTATTTGTGGGTGAGAAGTTTAATAAACTTATTACTTCATCAAAGTTAGTAATTGTAGAAAAGTGTGGCCATGCACCTATGATGGAGAAGCCTAATGAGTTTAATCAGATTTTAGAGGAATTTTTAAGTTCTTTGAACGTTAACACTTAGTTTCACGTGAAACATATATAGTAAAAGCCAGCCTGTTTGACACAGACTGGCTTTTGTTGTTTCACGTGAAACATGTATTACAGTATTATCACCTTAGAAGTACTTGTGCCTGTTGCAGTTGTTATATTGATATAATACTTACCAGGTAGAAATGTATTGGTTTTTATAGAAATATCGTTTTCTACGGTTCTTAGTCTTAATATAGGTATACCTATGTTATTAAAGACCTCTACCCTAGCTAATCCCTCAATACCTGTTATGAATAGATTTTCACCTTGTACAACTGGATTTGGATATACATTATGGTTTATTTTGCTGTGATCTATAGTACTAGTAGATAGGGTGAAAGTATAATTATTTATATGTCCTCCTGCCTTGCTATACCATATTGTACCATTTGCGTTATATGATCCGTATGAAGTACCACACCATTCTTTTACTTTCGTAAAATTATTTGCGTCAGGTGTTCTTTCATATATACTAGTTTGTGAACTACTTCCTGTTGTATAGGTATAATGACCTGTAGATAGAATATGTAGATTGTTTAATTGACTACCAGAAGCAATTGAATTAAAGTTTGTGAGACCATCATTAGATTTATATATGTTACTACCTATAGCCAATATAGCTTCATCTTCTGTTAGTACCATATCGGCCATCCAACCGGATACCGGAACTGTTATCATTTCCCAACTATCTCCATTATCTATACTACGAAGATACCCGGATTCTCCAGCTGAGGCATAAAGTATTCCTTGTTCATTTATCTTAATTTTACCTATATAGTCGTCACTAAATATTTTATTAGACCAACTAAGGCCATTGTCTATTGACTTTGATATAACATGTGAGCCGCCTATATTCATACCTGCCAGCAAATAGGAATTGTCCTCCGAGTTGAATATTCTATACGCTGCAGCACCGGCAGTGGATACTATGATGCCATCTTCTAGGATAGAGACACCGCCTTCACCAGCAAGAGCGTATTTACCTTGATCTAAAACTACGGCTTCATCTACTTGCATTAATTCAGTATTAGAGTATGGACTCCAGTTGATACCACCATCTTCTGTAATTACAATGGATTGATAACCACAAGCAATACCAGATGTGGATGTAAGGTCAATACTATTTAGACTTGATCTGTTCAGAGGTATAAGATTTTCATACGTTTCACCAAAGTCATCAGACCTAAGTATAGTGGATGATTCTCCTACTAAGTATATAGTACCATCTTCTGTAAATATTACATTCTTGATCAAACCAGCTTGTTCATCTTCATATATATAGTGTGATGCAACAGTATTCCCTCCGTCTTGACTCACAAAGAATCTATTAGTATTAGATGTCAAGAAAATATTCTCATTATATACATACACTGGATTGTTTTCAGGCCAGTTTGTTACTGAGGTCCAAGAATTGCCCCCATCTATGGTCTTCCATGGACCTGACTGTCCAGACATTGTTAAGTATCCTACTTCATCACTAGCCATATCTAGTTTTTGAATGAAGCTTCCTAAGTTTACTATTTCTTCGTAACCACCAGATGATTTATTGATTTGGAATATTTGGCCATCTCTATTGGCTACATATATGTTGGAAGGAGAACTAGAGGTAGCACTTATTGTATATGGCGTATCATATATTACCTCATTCACTAGTTCCCATACTAAAGAACCATGTGGTGCTCTATTAATTGCTCCTGTAGATATGATGTAGATGTAATCATCGTCTATTTCTAATCCGAGGAATTTACCATAAATGTCAATAGCTTGAGTATTCAGTACACTAAATGATTTATCTATATTAAGTGAGTATAAACCATCTCTATCTATCAAATAACATTGCTCTCCATTAGTATTAGGTATTATCTCCATGTCATAGAGGTAGCTATTATTATCGATTGAGAATATTTCCCAATTGAGTCCGGCGTCTGTAGATATCTGGGCGGTATTGCATGATCCGCTAGCAAATATGTTGTCTCCGGCTACCGCAATTGTAGTTAAGTTAGTATAAGTTAGCTTTGGATAAACTGACTCCTGTGCTTGACTGGTCATCATAAAGACTATTATGATGATGTTTGTGAGTATAATTCTTTTCATAGATTTGGGTTTTAGTGAGTTGAGTAATTAAGTGGGGATATAACCTGCTCTGTTCCACGTGAAACTTATAATCATATCACATATATATTCCTGTGATAAAATATTATGATTAGAATAATATATGATGTTTGAATAATCATAAGAATCAAATAGATAGGTTGCAAGGTAAGGCCTAGCTTAAGCTGATGAATCACCTAAAAGGGTGAATTATACATGTAGAATTATAATTCATGATCTTAAAAATGAGAGAGCGTATTGATATATAACGCAAAAAGCCCCAGCAATTTGCTGAGGCTTCTTTATAGTATTATAGTAGTTCTACATTTTACTTCATAAACTCTATACTATCTTCGATAAAGCTAGACAGTTCTTCACCCTTCAACATATTTTGATTGAGCATAGCCAGACTATGTAAATAATTTGCAAATCTATCTTTCTTCTCACCTGCTTTCATCTTAAGTAGTTTACCAGAAATAAGATCATGATTTGTATTAATTACCACATTATGGCTATCTGGTAACATTCCCATATCCATTCCTTGCATTGCTTGCATCTCTTTCATACGACGCATAAACTCAGGACGAGTAATAGTAACAGGATGATCTTGTGGAGATAAAGCTTTCATTTCTATTTGACCACCTTTAAGATCTCCTAAAGCTTCAGTAAATAAAGTCTTGATCTTTTCTTGCTCCTTTTCAGATAATACAGACTCTTTCTTTTCATCTTTCTGTATAAGATTATCTGGAGTATCACTATCTACTCTTACAAAGGTAACACCATCAGCTTTATGTTCTAGATGTTGCATATAGTGATTATCAATCACAGTATCCATCTCTAATACATTGTAACCATAGTTCTTACATGATTGTATGTAAGAGTGTTGTTCTTTCTTATTATTAGAGTAGATCATGATAACTTTACCATGCTTATCAGTCTGATTATCTTTAATAGATTCTTTATATTCCTCTATAGTATAATGCTTTCCTTCTATATCTTTTAAAAGAGCAAACTTATTGATTGCCTTGTCGTTGAATTTCTCTTCGGTAAGCATACCATATTTAACGAACGTTCCTATTTCTCCCCATTTAGCTTCATAGTTCTCTCTATCCTTTTTAAATAGACTAGCTAACTTATCTGCTACTTTTTTAGTAATATAAGAAGTTATCTTCTTCACATTTGCATCAGCCTGTAAATATGATCTAGATACATTTAATGGAATATCTGGAGAATCTATTACACCATGTAATAACATTAAGAATTCAGGTACAATGTTTTGAACATCATCTGTGACATACACTTGATTACTATATAAGTGTATTTTATTCTTTTGAACTTCCATGCTATTATTGAGCTTAGGGAAGTATAACACACCAGTAAGATTAAATGGGAAATCTATATTAAGATGTATCCAGAATAATGGTGGTTGACTAAGAGGGTAGAGCTCTTTGTATAATGCAGTATAGTCTTCATCCTTTAGTTTAGCTGGCTTCTTCTTCCACGCTGGTGTTGGGTTGTTTACGATATTTGCTACTTCAGTTTTAATCTCTTTTCGATCTTCACCTTCTCCCTCATAACTGATATTAGTTTTAGTACCAAACTGAATAGGAATTGGTAAGAACTTACAGTACTTGTCTAGAAGCTCAGAAATTTTACTTTCTTCCAGGTATTCTAATGCGTCGTCACTGATATGTAATACGATATCTGTACCTCTATCCTTTTTTGTAGTATTTTCTATATCATATGCTGGATCACCTTCACATGTCCACTTGACAGCTTTTACTGACTTTTTGTGTGATCGTGTAATTACTTCTACTTTATCAGCTACCATAAATGCTGAGTAGAATCCAAGTCCAAAATGACCTATTATCGCTGCTTCATCTTCATATTTCTTAAGAAAGTCTTCGGCTGAAGAGAAAGCCACTTCTGTCAGGTATTTGATTACTTCTGACTCTGACATACCGATTCCTCTATCTGAGATAGTTAGAGTTTTAGCCTCCTTATCCAATTTAATCTGTACTGTAAGGTCTCCTAGCTCTAGGTCTTTATCGCCTTTAGATACAATTGTCTTTATTTTTGTAGTTGCATCCACTGCGTTGGACACTAACTCACGTAAAAAGATCTCTTGATCTGAATAGAGAAACTTCTTGATAATTGGAAAGATATTTTCCGCTTGTACTGAGATATTTCCTTTTGCCATTGTATGATTTAGTTTTTGTGTTTTAAATTACATAAAGAGTAAGTCAAATGATATGCCACCACCTTATATGTGTCAATTTGTCATAATATGTGCTATTTATTCCGTTTTATGTCATAAATTATTGATAATCAGTATATTATAAAATATTTTGTCAGTTCTATCCTGTATGATTCTATTTGGATTAACTTGCGAAACAGAAGAAATAGAATAATTTGAAAATAAATATAACATATACGGGTCCTAATCCCCAGAGAGTACATTATGTCCTCGGATTTATTCAAGGTCATCCTTACATGCCAAGGTACGCGCGATTAGCTATGAATGATTGGACCGATTCTGATATACGCATAGACTATACCCCAAGAGATGTTCCTTTGGAGCCTAATGAATTTTTTATTCCTGCACAAGAACAGTTTTTTTCTTCAACCAAAAAATCAATGTCTTGGCACGCTAATGAATATACTTTTGCTAAGATAAGTCTATACAGTGTAGAGCAATTATCTAGTCCAATTGCAACGTTCATTATTGAGAGGAAATTTGGATTTGATATTTTAGAATCTATTTTTTTTCATCTTACAAGACTCGAGGAATATTACTGTGATAATTCACTAAAAGATCAATGGGATATGATGGATGAAAAACATCATTTTCTAGTGCGTAATAATTTGCATCGTCAGCCGATCGTTGACAATATAGTAGAAGCTTTTCTTCTAGCTATAGGTCTAGAACCAGAAAACTTTAAATCTGAATTAACCATTACTCATGATATCGATGTACTTAGAAAATTTCCATCTACTCAGACTAGCATACGATCTATATTGGGAGATTTGAAAAGAAATAAATCGCTCAAAAGTCTATCAAAAATATATTCGCTTTATAAAGATACTCAAGCTGGAATCATCAAAGATCCATACGATACTTTTGACGAACTATTTGTAAATAGTAAGCATAGAAAAATTGTTTATTTCATGGCCGGAGGTACGAGTGATAATGATAATAAATATGAAATTAATACAGAACTTTTCAAATCTATTTCTGACTTAGCAAAGTCACGTAATTACCAGATAGGTCTACATCCAAGTTATAATAGTTATGATGACTATGTAATGATTACCGAAGAGAGAAATAAATTGCAAGAGGTAATTGGTTCTAAAGTTAGAACTAGTCGTCAACATTTTTTACGCTTTGCATTTGACGAAACGATTACAGCATTAAGTGATAGCGGAATATATGAAGATAGCACTTTAGGTTATCAGCATCGAATAGGATATAGATGTGGTACTGCTTTTACTTATTTATTATATGATCTAAGGAGAGATAGAAATAGTAGAGTATCCGAAACACCAATGATCATAATGGATGGTGCTTTATTAGATGAGTGTAATCATGATATTCATCGAGCGAACTATTTACTAAGTGAGTTTATCAATAACTATTCTCAGAACTCTCACCTGACCATAAATTTTCATAATACGATTTTTGATCCTTCTAGATATAATACAGAGTCCATGTGGAAAATGTATCATTCTATAATTGAAAAGTATAACTGATGAAATTTTTAATAATATCAGATATCTTTTCTTTAGAGAGTTGGTTGATTGATGGAAAGGATCCGGAGATCATGCCAGCAGTTTATGAATTTTATAATTACTTAGGTAATCATAGTGAGCATTATTTCGATGCCGTAATTGCACATCCAAGTATTAATAAGATTGTAGAATTTCCTAATGGTAGTAAAATACATATTCGCAGATTGAATGTGCCATTTCATTATATTAGAAAATTTCGATCTATGGAGTTTCTAAAAAAAGAAGCAGAAAAATTAATTCATAAAGGAAATAATTATACGCATATATATGGAATGACTATTTATGCAAATGTGGCTCAAACAATAGGGATGAAATATAATATTCCTTCTGTCGGTAGATTGTTTGGTTCATTAATATGGGATGTATTGCAAAAAGGTAATTTATTAAAAGCGAGAACTAGATTTCATTATCAATTAAAAGAAATAAAAAATCCTTGTGATGTTACAATATGTACTGAAGATGGTACAGAGTTCGATAAAGCAATCAACAATTTTAGTCCTGATGCAGAAGTGCATATGTTGTATAATGGAATCAATAAAAAATTAAGAAATAATCTTCTTGCTATTCCTGCAATTGATTGTATAGAGAGTTCAAAGATAATACGTTTCTGTTATATTGCCAGATTGACTTATTGGAAAAGACAGGATTTAGCTTTAGATATAATACACAAATTGAAAGAGAAAGGACTTAATGTATCATTAGATATTTACGGAAAAGGTGAAATAGAAAAAAATTTAATATCTAAAATAAAAAAATTAGATCTCATAAATGAAGTTAAGATAATGGGTTCTATTCCACATTCTAAAATGTCTACTGTTTTATCACAATATCATGTTGCTATGTTTCTCTATGATGCTTCTAACTTGGGGAATGCCATGTGGGAAGCCGCATTATCTGGAAGGTTGAT
>CALKJD010000021.1 GCA_937995755.1 uncultured Saprospiraceae bacterium
GCCAAGCGTGCGTTACCGTCTGCTTATTTGCTGATATTGTTTTATAACTTAATGTATCCACAGTTATATATCTTAAATAATGAATTAAATAATTTCTAAAAGCGCCTATTTTCTTAAGCGGCTGCAAATGTAATTTTCCTAATCCTATAATGCAAGCTTTGTTGAGTTATTTTTTTAAAGTTTCTTTCATAACTCACTGATAAACAGTATAAATTTCGCATCACTATTAACAATAGGTGAAAAGAATGACTTAATTCGACAGATGCACTTCTATCAACTTGACCACTGACTATGAATAAGTTATATATATTAAGTAATCTCTTCGTTCGTCGCCAGAGAATGAATGTTTTTACACTGCATTTATATTTTTGTGTAATAGAACACAAAACAATAAAGCTTTGGGCCTAGAGAGAGATTCATAAGGGAAACTAGCGTGAAACATATTGGCTTTACAGGGCTAAGGATCTGTTTGTATAACATAGAGATGGATGGCGTAAGAGCTAGAGTATTGAAGATATAATATTGGTATCTTATTACAATAGAATAGCTGTAATTTTGCCACATGCTATATCATCTATCCAATAAGATCATCAAAGCTTATCTCTCCCAGAGATTTAAGAGGATAGAGCGTATCCGTCATCATAGTACTGAGCTACAGCAAAAAGTTTTGCAAGAACTCATTCAATACACAAAAGATACACAATGGGGAAAGACACAAGAGCTTGGCGCTTTATCTGCGGTCAAAGAACTAGGTGATGCATTGCCTATTAGCAACTATGAATCAATCCAACCATATATAGATAGGATGTTACACGGCGAAGCCAATGTGTTGACACCTGGCATTACAGAATATTTTGCCAAATCTGCAGGAACTACAAGCGGTAAAAGCAAATTTCTTCCTATCAATAAGAAAATGCTTCAAGACAACCTAATAGCTTCTAGTTGGGAATCCATGGCAACTGTCTACGATCGAAGACCCACCGCCCAAAGCTTCCAACATAAAAACCTAATCTTAGGTGGATCTTTAGAGCCCTACGCAGATTACAAACAGAGTATCGTCGGTGATGTATCAGCGATCATGTTACATACTATGCCTGGCGCTGGTCGTCCTTTTTACTGCCCAGATTTCGAAACGGCTTTGCTGCCTGACTGGGAAGAAAAAATAGAACTCATAGCTCAAAAAGCATCTAAAGCTAACATTGTAATGATTGCAGGTGTACCCACATGGAACCTTGTATTGTTTCAGCGTATCCTAGAGATCACTGGTAAAAGCAACTTGCTTGAACTATGGCCGAATCTCCGCACTTATATGCATGGCGGAGTAGGTTTCGAACCATATAAAGAACAATTTCAAAAATTACTCCCTACGGATGATTTCGATTATATGGAAATATATAATGCATCTGAAGGGTATTTCAGCATACAAGATACAGACGCGGATGGCATGTTGTTATTAACAGACCATGGAATATACTACGAATTTGTACCTATAAGCGAAGTAGATCACTCCAACCCTACTATACTACGATTGGACCAGATAGAGGAAGGTGAAAAGTATGCTATCGTAATCTCAACCATGGCTGGCTTATGGCGATATATGATTGGTGATACTGTGCAGTTTGTAAGTAAGAGTCCATACCGAATCAAAGTGGTGGGTCGTACCCAACATTATATTAATGTATTCGGCGAAGAAGTAATTGTAGGCAATACAGATCAAGCAATAGCAGAAGCTTGTCTGTTGACTAATACTGTAGTCAAAGAATATACTGTCGGCCCTATATATATGAGCGAACCTGGCAAAGGTGGTCACCAATGGCTGATAGAGTTTGAAAAAGCACCTAAATCAATAACCGAATTTGAATTGATACTAGACCAAAAGCTACAAGCTATTAACTCAGACTATGAAGCCAAAAGATATAAAGATATGGCTCTTGGACAATTAAAAATTCAAATTTTGCCGAACGGATCTTTCCATAAATGGCTTAAATCTAAGGGAAGGATAAGTGCACAGGTCAAGGTACCTCGCTTATCTAATACACGTAATTATGTTAATGACTTACTAAGCTTTGTAGAATGAAAGAAACAGAAATCATATCCAGCCTTGTCCAAAAAGATATAGGCGTAGTGGTCCGTGAGGAGGCGGATGAACAAGAACTGCTAAATGCCATCGTTGATAGAGTTACATGGATGCTAAGGTGTGATAAAGACCTACTGATGAGTTACCTATATAGGCTAGATGTACTAGAACATAAGATCAATGCCGCGCTAATGCCTGGAAATCCATTGAGTGCTGCCGAAGCACTAGGTTTACTGATATTTGAAAGGCAAAAAGAGCGTATGGAAACAAGAAGAAAATATAAAACTAAACCTATTGAAGGTTGGGAGCTTTGAAAAAACATTAATTGGTCTTTCTGTATAGTTAGTATTTGATCATCAAAAGAACAATATTTTTACAGAGAAAGGCGACCATATAAAAACTCAATACGATCTGAGATATTCTAAATATTAAAGAGTTTGGAATCTATCCAATTCGTCTTGCGTTATAAGAAATAACGAGTATTTTTAGATTGCTATTTAATTACTATAAAATATAACGAATAAGATATGGCACCAGCGGCATTAGCAGTAGCGAAAGAAAATCTTCACAAAAACGGATATCTAGATATTGAAGTAGACCCTACTTTAGATCTAGTAGCAGAAATCAATAAGCTGAAGAAAGAGAAAAATATGATCATCTTGGCTCATTATTATCAAGAGTCAGAGATCCAAGATATAGCTGACTATATAGGTGATAGCCTTGGTCTCTCGCAAAAAGCTGCTAATACAGAAGCTGACATTATAGTATTTGCCGGAGTACACTTTATGGCTGAGACTGCAAAGATGCTTAATCCAAAGAAAACAGTATTGCTTCCTGATCTAAAAGCTGGATGTTCACTTGCTGATAGTTGTCCACCTCATCTATTCAAAAAATTTAAAGCCAAATATCCAGATCACGTAGTCATTAGTTATATTAACTGTACTGCCGAGCTGAAAACACTTACAGATATCTGTTGTACATCTACCAACGCTAAGACAATAGTAGAAAGTGTACCTAAGGATAAAGGAATCATATTCGCTCCAGATAAAAATTTGGGGGCTTGGCTCATTAAAAAAACGGGTCGAGATCTAGTACTTTGGAATGGAGCCTGTATGGTACACGAAATTTTCTCTAATGAGAAAATCACGAAGCTACAGATCAGACACCCAGAAGCAAAATTTATAGCACACCCAGAGTGCGAAGCACATATACTTGACAAAGCAGATTTTATTGGATCTACTAGTCAGTTGATCAAATTCACTCAAGAGAATGATGCCAAAGAATTTATCGTAGCGACGGAGTCAGGTATCCTCCACCAGATGCAATTAAAATCTCCAGAAAAAACATTTATCCCTGCACCACCCAACAATACTTGTGCATGTAATGACTGTCCATTCATGAAGAGAAATACGATGGAAAAATTATATCTCACGATGAAGTATAATCTTCCTGAAGTAACGCTTACTGATGAAGTAATCGAAAAAGGATTACCATCCATTACTAAGATGTTAGAGATTAGTAAAGCGGCTGGGTTATAGACTCAATTAATGAAATCAATTTTTAACTGAATTGATTTGATACAGAAACAAAAAGAGCCCAATCATTTTTAATGATTGGGCTCTTTTAATTTCAACACTATAAAGATTTATAATTCTAGAAACCTTTATATCTTTCAACTAACATTTTATTAGTCTCTCGACTTTTGATATCGTCCATCATTACATTAATTTTAGATAATGCAGTTGAAACCGTTGTGTCATTTGGCATCTCAGTTTGCTTCTCCGTCAATGCACCTTTAATTCTGCTCAATGTATTCATCGATACAAATTTGCGATACATATTGTTAGATAGATTCCCTGCGATTGAGCCTAATTTTTCTGCTCCTTTTTGCATAGCTGGTACATCTTGCGTACTTAGCATGTTATAATATTTTCCATAGAAATCGAACATGGAATATAAACCAACAGACTCCAGTTTGTCTTCGAAGAAAGGTAAATATTTAGCATCACCTGTCTTACCATAAATATCTGCAATAGATCCTACTAACATATCCGTATCTTCCTTTGCTAATACTTTAGTGTACTCTAAAGCCTTCTCAGGATTAGTGTCATATAAAGAACTTACGGCCTGTCCTAATACAGGATATGCTTGCTCTGTTTTCATTATCTGAGCAACCAGAGATGTTAAGTCGGTCCCTTCTATATTTGAAAGTGCGTTTAATGCAGCTGCTCTTACAGAAGAATGCTTATCATTAGTTGCAAGATTCATTAATATATCTGACGCTCCAACTTGTGTCACGTCCATTTCTTTAATCGCTTTTGCTCTAATCGATTCATGCGGATATGCTAACATTTTATCTTGAAGCATAGCGAAACTTACATCTTCCTTTAGTTTATTCACAGCAGAGTATACATGCAATAATTTAGTTGCATATTTTGCTTGTGCTGCTAACTCTGCTTCAGTTTTTGCATGTTGAATAGTCATAAGTGTAGATGCATTACCATCCATTACTACGGCTGCTGGTGCAGACATTACATCTTCCAATACTAATGATTGGTTTCTGTTATTTATAGTAACACTATAGGTCGATAGTTCGCCTTGAGCATCATAAACATCTACTGTCATCGGTAAAATAAATATCGCAGGAATTTCATCCGTTGGCTCATGTTTTTGCATTACATCTATTGTTAATGTTTTTGCTGTAGCATCATATATGTGTGATACTTCTAGATCTGGATGACCAGCCGCAAAGAACCATTGGTCCCAAAACCAATTGAGATCCATACCTGTGATATCTTCCATAGCAATACGAAGTTCGTCTGCTTCTACTGCGGTATACTCGTTATCTCTTAAGTACTTATTACATCCTGCAAAGAATGCTTCATCACCAATAATATTACGCAGCATGTGTAAGATGAGTCCACCCTTATTATAACTATGGGCATCAAACATATCCTCTTTATCATCATATCCAAAATGAATTAATGGATGAGTACCTTGCTGCTGTGCAGAACCTAAGTATCCTCTCAATTCATTGACGCGGTGAAAATCTGCAACCTCTGCTCCATCATGATGCTCTGCCCATAGGTATTCTGAGTAATTAGCAAATCCTTCATTAAGTGTAAGATTAGCCCAAGACTCACAAGTCACTAAGTCACCAAACCAATGGTGCATCATTTCGTGTGCTACTATATAATCGTTGTTATTATCTATGAGTTCTCTTCCTGTTTTCTGAACAAAATCTCCGAAAATAACTGCTGATGTATTTTCCATAGCTCCAGAGACATAATCTCTCATGATTACTTGACTATACTTATCCCATGGGTAAGGATACTCTAGTTTTTCTGAGAAAAATGTAAGCATTTCTGGAGTATGATCAAATATTTCTTTGGCATATGGCTCATACTTGTGCTCTACCATATAAGTAAGTGGCATACCATTCCAAGTGTCTTTTACTTCGGCAAAATCTCCTACACCTACAAAAAATAAATACGGTGCATGTGGCTTTGTTTGCTTCCATACATCCGTTCGTGTACCGTCAGCATTTTTCTTAGAAGACATCTTTTTTCCGTTAGATAATGTCTTGTATTTATCTTGAACAGTTAAAGTTATTTCTTGCGTCGTACGCTCATTTGGCTTATCGAAAGTTGGGAACCATTTGCTATTGCTTTCTGTCTCACCTTGAGTCCAGATTTGCATTGGCTTGTCAGCCTCTTCTCCTAAAGGATTAATAAAAAACAATCCTTTGTCAGAAGTAATCGCCGCGCTTCCACCAATTGGAGCTTCGTTTGGCTTTGCGATATAATCTATATATACTTTTACTTTTTCGCCTCGCTTATATTCGCGATCTAGATTGATAGTAATATCTCTTCCGTCATAATCATACGTCGCCGTTCTATTATTTACTTTGACTTCTTTTATTTCAAACCCTACTGCATCTAACATCATCTTACTCTGTGGGTAGAATAAAGGTGTAGAAGTAATATTAGCTTTACCAATTACATGTTGATTTGTCCAATCAAACTTAATATCAAGCTTAGTGTCCAATAAGTCAAAATACCTAGTTGCACTTTCGTTGTAGGTTGATAATTCGTATGATATTTCTTCTGGCTCAGCCGTAACCACCATTTCTGGTAATGTTGTTTCTTCTACTATGACTTCTTCGACCATTGTCTGATCAGCAATCTTCTTAGTAGATCCACACGCAGATACTAATACTGCTAGCGTAAGTAGAAATGTTGTATTCTTGATGATTTGCATTTATATGATATTGATTATATAATTTTTATTCTGGATAATTATTTATTTGATGTGGCTTATACCGCTACACTATGATCTCTTAGAGCATCATTTAAACTCACTTTTTTATCTGTACTTTCACTTCTATATCCGATGATCAGTGCACAATTAACATTATAATCTCCTGCTGGAAATGACTTAGTATAACTACCAGGAATAACAACGGCACGCTCAGGTACATCACCTCTATAAGTAACCGGCTCATGACCAGTGACATCAATGATATGAGAACTTTTGGTTAATGTAACTCCAGCTCCCAACACTGCCTCTTTACGCACTCTTACCCCTTCGACTACTATACATCTAGATCCTATAAAACAATTATCTTCTATAATAGTCGGTGTTGCTTGTAATGGCTCTAATACACCACCTATACCCACTCCTCCAGATAGGTGTACATTACGACCAATCTGTGCGCAACTTCCTACAGTAGCCCATGTATCTACCATAGTACCACTACCTACCCATGCTCCTATGTTTACATAACTAGGCATCATGATTACTCCACGCTCTAGATAGGCTCCATGTCGTGCAATAGCATGAGGGACCACCCTTACGCCTTTAGCTGCATAACCCGTCTTTAGTGGAATTTTGTCATGAAACTCGAATGGACCAACTTCTATTGTCTCCATCTTACAGATTGGAAAGTACATTACTACAGCTTTTTTCACCCAGTCATTTACTTTCCAATAGTCGCCTAATGGTTCTGCTACTCGTACTTCTCCTTTATCTAGAAGATCCACTACACTATGTATAGCCTCTTGAGTCATTGCTGTCTTTAACAAAGATCTGTCTTCCCAAGCTGCTTCTATTAAGGTCTTTAGTTGATTCATCATATTTGCTTATTTGTTTGCGAAGATAATATATATTGAGATATTCAAACATGTGTAATTGGCTGATTTAAACCAATCCTTTGGCTCGATTGACTAATTCGACTATTTCGCTTGTAATCATGGCCGTGGCGCCCCAAAGTACATGCTGATTGAGCTTATAATAAGGTACATCTTTCAACATGTGGTTTCTCACCTTTAAGTCTTTCGTGTCTATGATATCTGCTTCTAATAATCTGTCAATAGGAAAAGACACAATCGACGCCACTTCAGACTCCTGCGGTACAAAACTTGGCGCATGTTCCATATACCCCACAAATGGATACACCATGAAGTTGCTAGCAAATACATATAGATCGGTCAATTGACCAAGGACCGAAATTTGTTCTGGTGGAATACCAATCTCTTCCTCTACCTCTCTGAGTGCACCTATGAGATAGGTATCATCATCTTCTTCCAATTTGCCTCCTGGAAAACTGATCTGACCACCATGTTTATCATCTGGATGGCTAAATGTACGCTCGATGAATGCCATTCTGAGTTCATTGCCTTCTGGATAAATCAGACCCATGACACAAGCTTTCTTGTGATCATCTGGCGCAGATCTATATTTACTCTCTGTTGTTATTGGTGAAAATTTGTTTTGAGCATCTACACCTGGCAGTCCATTTTCAATCTCTTTTTGAATCTGGAGAAGGAGCTGTTTTTGATCTATTGTAAGTATTGAATTAGGCATATATAAATGACAAATGAAAGTGTGATAAGTTTATCAACTATGAGATTAAACGCGATGTATATATATTTCACAAAATCAAAAGCAACGATTTAAATTCCAGTTCGTCCTAAACAAACCATTTCTTATGTTTAAAATGACACTATTGCAGATTTATATTTTTGAAAAATTATAATGCATTAATATTGTAACGAATTAAATGCAAAAATAGATATGAAGAATTTTAAAAATGCAAATCAATTTAGACAGTTTGTTATCAACTTTAAGTTAGCACAAATAGTATTAATGTTCCTGCTACCTCTTGTTAGTTTTGGACAATGTCCAGAAGTAATATTAAACAATCAGGCAGATGTTGATAATTTTGCAGCCCTTACTTGTGGGCCAACATCCGACATTTATATTATTGGAGATGACATTACCAATCTTGATTC
>CALKJD010000022.1 GCA_937995755.1 uncultured Saprospiraceae bacterium
AAGTAAGTATGGAAATAAAATATGTTTTGATAATCAAGATGTTGACGGTGTCATATTGCTTCTTAAAGCGGAAGGTGTTATAGATTGTGAAAATTCTGATGCATCTACGATTATTTCTGAATTGGAGAGTAAAGCAGAACGAGAAGCCAATAGATTTGATAAAGCTTTGGAAGATATTAGGAATAGTGATATATCAGATTCATGTAATCCTGAGCTTACGCCAACAGATATTGCCTCTAATACTGTAGCAGCGATGGAAACTAGTGGTGGATGTGGAATAGATGGTCTTCAAGATGCACTTGATAGTGTGGATAAAATAGTTCTTGATTTCGATGAGGAACGATTGGACTGTATATTTGCCCTATTTAATGAAACCAATGCAGATCTATTTTGTAATTCGTTTTCTTCTTTTTTTGGAACTACTGATATAGATTTAGTTTTCAATGACGAGTTTTTAGGAGGAGGTAATCTTGCCTTGACGCAAGATTATGATCAAGATGGTAATGCATTTCAATCTTGGATAAGTATAACATTTGATAGGTCGATTATAAATGAATACTGCGATGTAACGCTTGCAGGTACCTTTTTACATGAAGGTATCCATGCAGAATTAAAAAGGCAAAACCATTCACTAAATGGGAATAGTCTATTAAAGGCAGATATGTGGGATAGTTGGGATAGTAGTATAGACGACCATGAAAATATTGCTATTATATATATTCCGCTGATAATAGCAAATTTGAAAGAATTATATGGTAATATTTATTCGGATTTACAGTATGAGTCGATTGCGTGGGCAGGTCTTGGTAATATTACAAATGATCCAGATTGGAATGAATCATGGAGTACAAATGCATGGAATAATTTAACAGAAATCAAAAAGGAACTATTGCAGAATACGTTCAATGATTTAAATGAAAATTGCCCTGAAAATGATTGTAAATAAAATAAATATTTATTTATTAGGACTTTTAACGTTAATAATTTTTATTAGCTGCAATGAAGCAGGCTACTATAAAGCAAGTGATAATAAAACAATAATTACTAAAAGTGCAGACAGAATTACTGTTTATCATGCAGGCTATTTTGATAGACTAGATTTTATATGTACAGAAGATTGTAAATTGGAACAAAAAGATTTAGATCCAATGACACCATCAGAAAAATGGAAATTAATAAGTAAAAATCCTTTATCCATCTACTACGGAGGCGATGAAATGGAGTTGAGTTTTCATGAATTTCATCGCTGGGATAAATTGAAAGTTACTATAAATGACACTGTAGTTCAATTTAAAAGAGATGGTGATATAAGAATGGATTGTTTTGTGGAAATGTTGCTTAACGGTTGGGGAAAGCATTTCTATGCAAAACCATCTCATAAAATGAAGTATATATTAGAGGTGTCCAATAAAGGAGATGTTATTGCTTTAGATTCGGACTTTAACTACTTGCCTAAATATGTTAATTCCGTGCTATTTAATTATTAGCCTTACTACAAGACTGTCAGTGATGGCACTTATAATACCTACAATGAGGATTATAAGCCCTGAGAGAATTAGATGGTAATCAGTATCCTATTGATTATTACCTATATATTGCGTGGGGTGGTTTGGATAAGTACGGTGATTTCCTCAATTTCGTTGCTGATTATAAATCCCAATATTTAGATGAATATCAAATTTTAATTTCTAGCAATGAAACAGGTTGTTAATTATGCGTAAATATATATACATATTTTTCGTGCTATTCTATTGTTTCGGATGTAATAATTTGCAAAATAATAAGAATGTAGAATCACAAATTCTTAATAGTATTTTGGACCATAGGTATGATTTACTTTTACATAAAAAGGAAGCATTTATTCATCCAGTTTTAATGCCAACTTCTTGGTATGGTTGTAGTTTCAAAGAAGTATTAAAAAATCAATTCAAAGGTATAAATTTAAAAGACGAAATCCTTAGTGATATGGATCTCAGAGATTCAATAATCATTGATGATAGTGAGAGGCTATACAGTAGTCATAATTTTTCTGCCAGTTTTAGGAAACTTCCTAAAAAAAAATCAAATGTGGCTAATGGAGATACGATGTACATTCACTTTTCCGTAATAGGGTATAGTTCTGATGCTTCTGCTGCTATGGTAATTTTTAATATTATTGAGTCTAGTAAGTCCGGTGGTTCAATTGCTTATTATTTGAAAAAGGATAATGACGGAAAATTTACGGTAGTGAAGGAAGAAGGGATAACCTTTAGCTGAATTAGCTAAATAAAGTTTTAGCTCACTAATAATGATTCAACATAATCTTTAATGTAAAACTAATAATTATTTTTTAGACAGGGTGATAGCGAAAGAACTTGCTAAGACATATGAGGAATTTCCTAACATTTTATCTTTGTATTTTTATATGTATATCCCTGAAAACAAAGATGAGAACGATAGAACATTAAAAAATTTTAGATTAAATCCGTTTGAGATAGAATAAGGATTATAAGTCGTTAGATACAAAGGATGATTTAGCATTGGCAAGAAATAATTGAACATCACCAATGACGTTCAAAGAATATATGAGTTCAAGTGATGAATGGTAGGGACTTATATTTACTAATTGTAGCTTCATTGGCTATTTTATGCATTAAAAAATCGATAAGGATGGTTTTTAAAATTCAACTGTTACTCTTGGTTACCATCATACTAACAGCCTGCGGAAAATCTACCCAAGAGTGCGCCGAAGAATCTCTTATCGGAGAGTGGAGGGTCACGCAGATATATGAAAGTAGATCCATTATAGAAAATGGCGTCCAGATCGATCAGTCCCAAACCACTTATGACAACACGAGTGGCCATTTCTCCTTTACAAATGATATGATGCAATATGTATACACTACAACAACTAGTATTTCATCAGAACAAGGATATTCGTTAGTCACGACCAAAGAAAATTCAGGATTTACTAGAGTGAATGTTTTTACCATCAAAGGAGATGATGAAGACTTTAGAGTGAGATTTGGTGATCAGACCTCTGATGCTCATGAAGATGCAGAAGAGATTTCCTTAGAGCAAAGCCTCACTTCTGATACTCTGATGGTAGATCGCTATATTGATTTGGTTAGAGAATGATTTAAAGACTGGTGTATATATAATCTTAGAGACATAGTACTATTTTGTAAATATTCTAATATTATCACTTTCAAAATTTTCCAAAAGCTACCAGGGTATCAGATATTTGAGAAATCCAATACATATTGAACTCATCATCTATAGCCCAATTACTTTTATCCATCAATAGAAGTTACATTTGCGATCTATCAATTATCGTACATGTACATACTCCGTAAAATATCTCCGATGATCTTGCTGCGCTTTGCGTGGAAGCCTATCGTCTTCTTTTTAATTTGGTCTGCATTGGCAGTCTATATATTTCATTATTTTGACCACGAAGGAATCAATATTGCGATTCCATTTTTGCCGTTGAGTACAATAGGTATTGCGGTGTCATTCTACATCGGATTTAAAAATAATGCCGCATATGATAGATTTTGGGAAGCGAGAAAAATATGGGGAGGAATAGTTAATAACTCTAGAACGTGGGGAAATCAAGTACATAGTTTTATCACCGAAATCAATGAAGACTCTGGAAGGATGAGCTGTAATGTGATCAATGAACAACAGCAATTGATCTATAGACAAATAGCTTGGTTATATGCACTCAAGTTACAGTTACGTAGGCCATCATCCTTTAGTATCAAACTACGTAAGTCTGTACAGGCACTGGGTGAAGGCCAGCCAGAACGAAAAAATTGGAATGAAGAAGTGATGCCGTTTTTAGATCTTTCAGAGTATAAAGAAGTAGTGGGATATGCTAATCCGGCAACACAGCTTATTAGAAAGCAAGGTGCAGCACTCCAAGATCTCGCAGAGAAGCATGATGCGATCAATGAATTTAGATTCATAGCAATGATGAATACGCAAAGTGAATTCTATAATCTTCAGGGCAAATGTGAACGTATCAAGAACACTCCTTTCCCTAGACAGTACGCACATTTTTCTTCTATATTTACATGGATATTTATTTTGCTATTGCCTTATGGTCTTGTTGGGTTGTTTGTAGGTATGGACACTGGGCCAGAAGCTCATAGTCTGATGTGGCTCACAGTACCGTTTAGTACTTTGATCTCTTGGATATTCTATACTATGGAAATCGTCGGTGATAATAGTGAAGATCCGTTTGAGGGCTTTATTAATGATGTACCTATGAATGCTCTCTGCCGTACAATAGAGATCGACCTCAGAGAGATGTTGGGTGAGACAGATTTGCCGGATAAAGTATTAGCAGAAAACGGAATTTTAATGTAAGCCATGAAAAATAATCAAGCCATAGAAGATAGTAAGCAATGGATCGATTCGTTTGTCATCCATCATAATATTTGCCCTTTTGCTAAGCGCGTATTTGACGCCAATAGGATAGGGTACTTTGTCGAAACTCAAGATTCATATGAAGAATTAGCGCTCAGTTTTATCTCACGCATTGCTAAGTTGGAAGACGATACGGCTTTTGTAATTTACAGAACACAGTTTCCTGACTTCTTAGAATTTTTAGATTTCTACTATGCTTGCGAAGCTATATTGGAAGATGGCGAATATGATGCGAAATATCAAATAGTAGCTTTTCATCCTTCTTATTTATTTGAAGGAGAAGATGCGGATGACCCATCTAATTTGACCAATAGATCTCCACATCCTATGATTCATATTCTTAGAAGAGACCATGTGGAAAAAGCTATTGATGCCTATGGTAATGTGGACGAAATACCAACAAAAAATATTAATTTGCTAAGGTCGCTTTATCGTTGATTAGAGTTATTCTATTGGATCTTAGAGGCATTAGTTGGAACAAGTGAGAGAATCGAGAAAGTTGCTTAAGTTGGGTATAGTGTATTCAAAAGAAAGCAATCATAATACTATTTATTTCACCCACATGGGCGTAAAGGAATAGTTGATGTATTGCGATATTTGAATCATTGAATAACCAAAAGGGCTATTGATATAACTTGAAGTGGTCTTACAAATAACTCCAATTATGAATCTTAATCGTACCTCTATTTTTAGCATGCCTTCTTCCGAAGAAAGCTATACTTCTAATTCAAATGTAATTGATGTCAGCAGATTAATTAAAGTAGCTCTTGTAGTTGTTTTAGTTGTGCTGATGCTGATGTCAAATGCAATATTGGAGTACTTTGTTATTGCTGCAGTCGCAATTTCTATACAGCGTATGTATGCGTATTACAAGGACATTATGAGTATAGATCTTCACTTCTCTAATGATGATTTGGATATGAATGAAATTATTAACGATCTTTGGAAATAGTCAAGGAAAAACCATGTCCAAGAAAATCATCATCGTAGAAGACGAAGCGATCATAGCGATAGAGATAGAAAGTACGCTTACACTACTAGGCTATCAAGTTGTAGGGAAAGCTATGAATGGTGATCAAGCTTTGGATTTATTTGCCAATACAGAGTGTGATCTCATCATGCTAGATATTAGTATCAAAGGTTCCCTCACAGGTATTGATCTTGCCAAAGTAATCAGGAAGAAATACCAGCTGCCTTTTATATTTTTGACTTCATTTTCCGATAGATCTACACTAGATTTAGTGAAAGAGACTAATCCATATGGCTATATCGTCAAGCCGTTCAATGAAAAAGATTTATTGAGTACAATCGAACTGGCTGTGTATAAATTTGAGTCTGAGCGATCATCTATTGATAGATCTAAGAGCTATGTAGAATCACAGTATAATATTGAACTTACAGAAAGAGAGTATGACATCGCTATCGCTTTTTGTGAAGGACTTACATATAAGGAAATTGCCGCCAAACTTTTCATAAGTGTCAATACGGTCAAGAGTTATCAAAAGAGAATTTTTCAAATGTTAGAAGTTTCAAGTAGGCATGATCTTGTGGTCAAGTTAAGTACTTAATATTATCACCCACATGGGTGGCAAATAGGATTGGCGTATACGATTTATTTGTAGTAATAACTATAATCATAAAACGCCATGAAGAAAATACTACTATTAATAATCACGATCGCTACGCATTCACTCTGTGCACAAACTAGAGAATCTGATTCCCTAGCATTGGTAGATATCTATAATGTATTAGATGGTCCTAATTGGACTAATGAATCAAATTGGTTGACAGATGCTCCGATAGATGATTGGAATGATGTGACAGTATTTAACGATAGAGTGATCAAGCTAAAATTATTTAATAATAATGGATCTGGAGATTTTCCTACTGCAATATTTGCGCTTACCCAACTTGAGGAATTATTCATTTCTAATCTAGCTATTAACGCTCCGTTGCCAATAGGAATAAGCGCATTGACTGACTTGAGAAGATTAACGATTTTTCGTTGTGGTTTGACTGGCGATCTACCTAATGATATAGATCAGTTAGTAGAATTAGAACTAATAGATTTAAGTAGAAATGAATTCACAGGACTATTGCCTGATATTGGCCCTAATGTCAATAAAGTTAACTTTAATTCTAATCATTTTTCTGGACCGATACCTTCTAGTTGGTTGAAAGAGAATATGTGGCAAGTCTCTGTTAATAACAATCAACTGACTGGAAGTCTTGATGTTTTTGGCGGTATGCCTAATTTGGATATTTTGAGTTTATTTCACAATGATTGGGATCCTCAACCGATGCCTAGTTGGTTAGATGATCTGCCTTTACTTAGAGGATTTCAATGCGGAGGTTGTAACCTAGAAGGTGATGTGCCAGCATATGATTTTTCTAATTCTACGAAACTCTATCAGATTATAGTGAATGATAATAATCTTACTGGAGATATAGCTAATTTGATACCTAGCCCTATAGATGAAAATCTATGGCTCGATGCAGGGAATAATCTTTTTGAAGGGGAATTACCGGCGCATTTACTTTCCTCAGTTAACGTATTTGCAGTAGATAATAATAACTTTTCAAGCATTAGTAATATGGATTTGGACTATGTCGGTAGGATGAATCTAGTAGGAAATCAATTTACAATATCAGACTTGGTCGAACCTCTAGAATCATTGATTAGCGATAGCCTTACTGTCTATTATGGCAGTCAGCAGCCTGCAGGAGTAGAAGATACTATTGTCGTACAGGAGATGACATCTATTACGTTGGACGCCAGAGATAGTTATACTGATATCCAATATCAATGGTATAAAAACAATCAAGTCATAGATGGAGCTATTGCATCATCATACACTATCGAGATCACTGAGAATGGGATCGAAGATTATTACGAATGTAGAATGACGCATCCACTACTTGTCGAAGATGGTGAGTCTGTTATAGAGTTTTATAGAGGAGAGACTATGATTACTTCAGACTTTACATCTAGTGTAGAAGACCTTAATGCTAAGTACCATTTGGTAGTTTCTCCTAATCCATTTAGAGATCATATTTATATTCAATCCGATATTGATCTTAGGGATCTGCCCTATGAATTATGGACGCTAACCGGCAAAAAACTAAAATCAGGAAGAATAGGAATGGACTCTAGGATAGACGCCCTAGATATAGAAAGTAAAGTGATGGTCTTGTCGATACAAACTGCAGAAGGTGTAATCACGACTAGGTTAGTTAAATAGTAAGTGTGTGCAGTAAGACCCCAAAGATCATAATTCTATTCAAGGTAGAGGTGATATTACAGAAGTGCGATGTCACCTCTTTTTATTTTGCAGCTAAAGTGTAAATCCTTATTTAACAGTAGATTACCTATTAAATAAATATTTAATGTATATTTACTGCGCAATAGAAACACGTTTTCTATACGACTCAATAAGTAATAACTACAACTATAGCTACAACAGATTAATAATCAAATAGTTATAGTAACAGACAAACTACAATCCTATGGCTAAGATATTAATCGTAGATGACGATAAAGGCATCCGTAACACACTCAGAGACATACTCGAGCTAGAAAAATATACGGTAGATGATTCACCCGATGGATTAGATGCTATCGTCAAGCTTAAGCAAAATGACTATGATGTGATCATCATGGATATCAAGATGCCTAAGATGGACGGTATGGAAGCTCTAGAGCGTATCCAAGTCCTCAAACCAGATGTACCTGTGATCATGATTTCAGGTCATGGCAATATAGATACGGCTGTGGACTCTGTGAAGAAGGGAGCATTTGACTTTATTCAGAAGCCACCAGATTTAAATAGGTTATTTATCACGATACGAAATGCGATGGACAAGTCAAGTCTCATCACTGAGAAGAAGACCTTGCAACGTAGAGTGACTAAGAAGTCTGCAGTACAAGAGATTATCGGTACATCAGCGCCTATCCAATTTATCAAAGAGACTATAGATACGGTAGCACCTACAGATGCTAGAGTATTAGTCACTGGGTCCAATGGGGCAGGTAAGGAGCTAGTAGCGAGATGGTTACACGAAAAGAGTAATCGTAAAGAGAACCCTATCGTAGAAGTTAACTGTGCGGCGATACCATCGGAATTGATCGAGTCTGAATTATTTGGTCATGAAAAAGGATCATTTACATCAGCGCATAAGCAGCGTCTAGGTAAGTTTGAATCCGCAAGTGGAGGTACACTCTTTCTCGATGAGATCGGTGATATGTCATTGCCAGCTCAAGCTAAAGTGCTAAGAGCATTACAAGAGAGTAGAATCACTAGAGTAGGAGGAGAGAAAGAGATCAAAGTAGATGTAAGAGTAGTAGCGGCAACTAACAAAGATCTAAGAGCAGAGATCAGCAAAGGTAACTTTAGAGAAGATCTCTATCATAGACTAGCGGTGATACTTATAGATGTACCGGCGCTCAATGATAGACGTGAAGATATACCACAGCTCGTAGAGCACTTTGTAAAGAATATCTGCGCTGAATACGGTAATCCGATTAAAAAAGTAGATGCTGCAGCCATGAAGCTCCTCAAAGAGAATAACTGGACAGGTAATATTAGAGAGCTAAGAAACGTTGTAGAGAGGCTCATCATATTGAGCGGAGATCAGATCAGCAAAAAAGACGTGCAAAACTATGTAGTCAATAACGCAGATAATAGATCAAAATTGCAATCTCTTATGGATCAATTCGATAGTGAAGAAAAGTTCTTAGCATTCGCCAAAGAGGAATTTGAAAAGTATAAAAGCGTCTTAGTATAATCACTAATTCACTTAAATAATATAAAGACCTAAACAGTGATACCAAATTCGTTGTTTAGGTCTTGTTTTGTCAATTAAAATAGAAAATACAATGAGCGAAAACGAAATAAAGAAAGACGAGTCAGGAGTACACAGAAAACAATGGACAAAGTTAGAAGGCGAGAATAGCTGGACGATGTTCAAAGTGTTAGCAGAGTTTGTTGATGGATTCGAAACGCTTAATAAATTAGAGCCTTGTATCTCAGTATTTGGTAGTGCGAGGACTAAGCCAGATGAGCCACATTATCAGCTAGCTGTAGAAGTATCTAAGAGGTTAGTAGAGGCTGGATTTGGTGTGATTACAGGTGGTGGTCCAGGTATCATGGAGGCAGCCAATAAGGGCGCATATATGAATGGTGGATTGTCAGTAGGACTGAATATCAATCTGCCATTTGAGCAATCACACAATCCATACATCGATCCAGATAAGAATATCGATCATAGATACTTCTTTGTACGTAAGGTGATGTTCGTTAAGTATGCTCAAGCATTCGTAGCGATGCCTGGAGGGTTCGGTACCTTAGATGAACTCTTCGAAGTATTGACATTGATACAAACTAAGAAAATAACAAATGTCCCTGTAATCCTAGTCGGTAAAGACTTCTGGCAAGGACTAGTGGATTGGGTGAAGAATACGATGCTAGATAAGTATAGTAACATCAGCGCCAAAGACATGGATATGATTCCTATCACTGATGATGTAAACGAAGTAGTACAGATCATAGAGGATTTCTACGGTAAAGGAAAACACACTATCGAGCCAAACTACGATATGTAGGACACACAGTATTCAAGATAATACAATAGCCAAAGTGATTTGATTCGCTTTGGCTATTTTTTTGCGCAAGATAAATTTTATGTTTTGAAAGAGTAAATCAGTATATTGTATGGAGATAGCAAAGGATGCTGTTAACTAAACGTAACATCGATGAAATTATCACTAGCTTTAATTATAATGACACTAATAATATTGACTCTAACTGCAAGTGTATCTGTGCAAGATGAGAGAGTTGATTTATTGAATCTAGCAAATAAGGATTTTAAATATATTGCCAAATTCAATGCAGAAACAACAGCAGAAGATATAAGTGAAGCTGTGACTTTTCTAAAGCAATACAATTCATCTATCAACATCATACGAACGGTAAACGAAATTACTCAAAACGTTTCATTAGAAATTAAAAGTAAAGGTGTGATGTGTAAGTCTGATAATTTTGGAAACGCAATAATTCTTCTCAATAAAAACAATATATGCGAATGTGCTATTGGTGACAAGGGGGCTTATATAGATTCTGAAAAGTAACGTAACTACATAATGTCAGTTACAAAATAAATATCATTACATGTTTTCTTATCGATACAAAATCAGTAATGTCAATGAATTACATAGAAAAGAGATTTGATAAATATTCTCTTACAACAGATTCATCTAAAATGGATGTTGTGGCTATTCATGATTTCTTATCACATCATTCGGACTGGAGTAGACATATCCCATTCGAGACCGTAAAAACCTCGATAGATCACTCACTGAATTTTGGACTCTTTTATGAAAAAAAACAAATAGGGTTTGCGAGAGTGATTTCAGACTTCTCAACTATCGCATATCTTGGAGATATTTATATTTTAGAAGCAAATAGAGGTAAAGGTCTTTCCAAAGAGTTGATGTCATTTATAATGAATCATCCAAATCTGCAAGGTCTTCGGAGATGGATTCTATTGACTTCAACTGCAGAGTGGCTGTATGAAAAATATGGATTCACATCCTTGCCAAAACCTGAATTGTATATGGAGTTGCATAATGCAAACATATACAAAGATCAATAGAAAGTGAATAACTACCTTCTATGATGTCTCTATTGAATTGATAACGAATTGACTCATAATTAATATACTGAATTTTATATTTTTAAATGATTTTAATCAATAGACAACTCTGAGGATGAAAGTTACACCAAAACATAATGAACGTATTGCTAATATGACATTCTCATCTGTCTATCCTCATTATGTAACCAAGGTTGAAAAGAAGGGGCGAACTATAGCCGAACTGCACCAAGTCATAGAGTGGCTTACTGGATTTGACGAATCTAAATTACAGGAGCTCATCGCGGAAAAGGTTACCTTCAAAGCATTTTTCCATAGGGCCAATCTGAATCCTAATGCTCATCTTATTAAAGGTGTAATTTGTGGCTATCGCATTGAGGATATAGATAATGCCCTCACCCAACAGACTAGATACCTAGATAAGCTAGTAGATGAATTAGCTAAAGGTCGTAAAATGGAAAAGATCCTACGTGTGGTGTAGTGGATGTCATTGATTATTTAACTTGCTAGTATGTGAAAATTTTAATGTGATTGTAGTTTACAAATGTATGCACCTCTATTGTATTACAGGGGGTAGACATTAGTATGGTTGCCGTATGTAGATAGTTCTAACTGTTGTAGATTATATCGTATATTTAGAAAGTATCAATCACCAGGAATCATGTATAGCTCTTTACCTAAGTCATTTAGTAATTGTTTAGTAACATATAAGATAGCTGTGCTATTTTTCTTTTTTGTAAGTATTAATATACTCTCTGCTCAAAATTCAAAATGGCAAAACTGCGTAAGCAATGAGAATGTGCAAGCGATCAAAACGGTAGGTGAGAATACTTGGATTGCAACTACCGGAGGACTTATAGTATTGGATGCACAACTACAGGAAATAGAACGATATACAGCTTTGAATAGCGATTTGCCATGTAATTGGATCGACGAATTAGAGGTAGATGGAAATGGTACGGTTTGGATGCGACATTGTTATGGTGTAAGCTCTTTTGATGGTGTCGATTTTGTGCAGTATGAATTAGGTGGTTCTAAGTTAAGATTAGATAAGGATGGGAATGTATTTGGTATAGTAACTAATGGATTCTACCAATGGAATGGTTCTGGATTTGATTTTCAATTGGTAGACGAGATGAGTACAGGGCTATCACTTGGTGATGTGTTGATGACAGATCAGGGTGTAGTTTGGTCTGCAAGATCGACTTTTGGAATTTTTCAGTTGTATAGATATGCTGATGGACAATTAGAAATATTTGATTATCAAAACAGCGACTTGCCATTTGAATTTCCTGCTGAGGTTAAAATATTGCATAAAGAAAATAGTAATGTGATATTTGTGCTAGGCAAGTCTATATTTCAATATCAAGAAGGGGTAGTGGTATATAGTGGAGATTTGGATGCATTTATAGACGATATATGTTACAATGATGACGGTACGCTCTCTGCTATAGAAACTAAAATAGAAGATGGTATTCGATCGATATATTTAAGTCATTTTAATGGAGATTTTTCACTGATATCAAGAGATGCACTCTCGATTGATACTGGAAGAGAGGGAGTATTGTCTATCAATGGGGATCATTCATTAGTTGGATTTAGCAATGTAGGATTGTATAGTGTGGGTAACATGATTACAGATAAAGTTGATCTGACACAAACGGTAATGAGTAGTAGTAAGATTAACTCTATGGAAATAGTAAATAATGCGTTGTGGTTTACTTTGGGATCTACATATAATGCTAATGCATCTATAATTGCATATCAAGATTATTTATGGAGTTCGAAAGCATTGGATTTTCCGTTCGACCAATCGGAAGAGTTAGTTTTTCCACACATGTTTGAATTGGGGAAAGAAGATACTACATATATGATACATGATCGACTTTCGTATTATCAAACAGGTAACGGTAATTGGTTTCCTGTGTCTAATCCGGATTTAGTCCAAGATGTAGACGAAAATTATTCTTCTACTTTTATTGATAATAATGGAGATAAGTGGCTTCTTGAATTGTATACAAGTGATATATATTATGACAGTCCTGATGGATGGGTGATCTATCCTCATGAAGTACATGGTGCTCGTAGTGGTGCATATTTTTCTAAGTTTAATCATCCTCTTACTGGAGACCTTTGGCTCTCTACTTATAATGGAGTATCTATATATGATTATGATTCAGCTACATGGAGAGTACTGACCGATACAGAGATGAACATCAGAAATAGTCCAGCTACTATGATTTCTACTGCATCTGGAGAAGTATATGGAATTGCAGGGAAAGAGTTTTTTAAAGTTGAAGGTACGACCGCGGAGATTCTGCAAAGTGCAGATACCTTAGGTAACAATATTAATTATAGATTCAATGAGATATACGAAGATAGAAATGGAATACTTTGGCTTGGGTTAAATGGTGAGGTGGCTAATTATCACGATGGAGTATGGAATTTATTTACCAAAGATAATAGCGGAATAGTAAATGGAGATATCACAGACATCTATCAAGATCAGGATAGTAATCTTTGGTTTTCAAGCCGGTCTGGAGGTATTGCAATCTATAACGAAACTGGTTTAGCCGATCACTTTTTTGACACCCTACATACTAGTGTGCAAAATATAGATTATAGTAATCTACTAATCTTATATCCTAATCCTACTACTGGATTAATCCATATAAAAGAAAATGGAAGTGGCACTGATGCTATCAGTCAAATAAGGGTAATAGATCAGTATGGAAGGCAAGTGATGTCGTGTAAGGCTAATAAAGACAACACCTTGAATATTTCAACTTTACTTGATGGCATCTATATACTTCGTATCGAATCCGAAGCTGGATTGCGAATGGCGAAAGTAATTAAGCAATAGGTAAATGGCTGTGCTCTGCGCTAAATTAGCTAAAGGTCATAAAATGGAAAAGATTCTTCGAAGTGCGTAGTAACCATTCACCTGCGGTAGAATAGTAGTGATTACCTCGCTGCTAAAGTACTCTTGATAGGTGTCGATGCTGTCTCATCGCCTATTATTGCTACAGTTTATGCTATTTTACATTTTCTACATACAGTATCTAGCTGTACGTAATATCGAATTTCTAGAGATTCTAACCATAAACAGGATATTCTATACCAAAAAACGAAAGTGGGTCCGTTCAGACTATTTCTCAATGCATATTTGCACCGTCAACAGGGACAAAGCATATAAAACATGAGTAGTAAAGTGAGTCAGTTAACAAAATAGGATAGTTCAAGCTCAACTTCTATAAACACCTACTTAGGAAATAAAAATTACAAAAGTTACATCCACCAATATGTGCGTATGATTGTTTGACCATTATAGGGGTGGTCAACAATCATTTTCTTGCGGATCATATTTAGGTAGTACTACGATATAATACGGTTAACCACCAGTATGTGCACTTGATTGTTTGACCACTATGATTAGTGGTCAACAATCATTTTTTTTGTTTTTATAATTCGAATTGTATTCGCGTATCTGAACTAATATATTTTAGAGTATGTATTTAATAATAAGCTTATTAATTAATACAACATATAATATGATAGACTTCGATGCATTGGTTATTCAGAAAAGTTTCTCTCATCCAGTTATTGTAGAGTTCTCAGCTCCAGGTTGCGGACCTTGTCTTTGGATGGAAAAAACGCTAGTTGAAGCAGTCAAGGAAATAAAGGATACCATTGATTTTGTAAGTCTGCCGGTTTCAGAATATAGCGAATATATCGAAAGATATCAGATCAAATCTAACCCTACGACTATCTTATTTTCAAAAGGTGTACCTATAGCACGATTAAAAGGTGCATTACCTAAGATGGTTGTATTACAGTGGATTGGAGATCATATAGACTCTAATGTGGAGAAATGAATATGCTATAGTTGAATTGTGCGCTGCCTTCTATATTTGAGTATATAGATTCTAGGAATAGTATTTAAGAGCTAGTATCGGCTAATCAAACAATACCCACCTTACTCCATATCTTAGTTTTACGTCATACTGAGGATAGTATTCTACTTGGTAATCGATGTCACTATCCTCATTCCAAAAGTCAGTAAGGTTTTGTAATTGAAAGAACATTCTGAACGATTGTACCTTAAACGTGATAAAGAAATCTGTATCTGGATAAAATTTCAGTGGATCTACACCTTCGTAAAATTTACCAATAATTGGAATAAATCTCTGAGCCGTATATTCGGGTACTAATCTTGTCTGAATTCCAATTCGCAGATTCATATTTTTGCTAAATACATCTCCATCCCAATACAACTTGTGAGTACTTATGTAATTAGGTAAGTCTATTACATCTTCACTCATAATTTGATATTGTAAATAGTTGTCAAGATGCCATCCTCCCCAAGAAAGGTGAACTTGGGCATTAAGCTGAGTATTAGATAATAATCCATCTAGTTGATAGGGTAATGCATCGGCTCCCCAGAGGATAGGATTGTTTTCTAGGGTTTGCTTAAGTGAGATCTTAGTTTTTAATTTTGGAATATCTAAAGTTCCGAATATCGTAGACCCAAATGGCTTGTTGAAATCATTGTCAAATATTTTGACATCATTGATCCAAAATTCATCTTCTACGAGTTCTACTGATCTTCTAAATAGACTAGCACCACCTTTCAATGACGCCCAATTTTTTACATTTATATTGACATGCCCATCTATGTCAAAAGATCCT
Organism: uncultured Saprospiraceae bacterium; assembly: GCA_937995755.1. GTDB lineage: Bacteria > Bacteroidota > Bacteroidia > Chitinophagales > Saprospiraceae > UBA1994. Next base: position 15,754 of record CALKJD010000022.1, read on the forward strand.
GCATTAGCACCAAATCCTATCGACCCTTTGCTATATAACTGTAGTGATTTTACAAAGGGAATACTCACATCGTAATTGAGACTCAGGTCATTGATCGTACTATCTCTATTGGCTTGCTTTATATGATGTCTGTCGTACTGCAATCCTATTTTTCCTTGATATCCATTAGGTCCTATGCCATGTATATATGCAGACTGAGATAAATTATTGTCAGTGATATAGGTGCGAGCTCCACGAGGATCAGTAAGGTACTCTTGATATAATAGGGTGTCAGTGGAACTGTTGGTCAGTACATCATTGTAGTTCCAGTAGTTCCAGTCGTATTCTAGATCGTATTGAAGCTGAAGGTTCCAATTGGTATTGTCAGGAGAAGCTAGTTTGTAAAAATTAGAGGCTCTTATTCCTCTCTGCTGATACCGAGTGTTAGCATCGGTTAGATTCGTTGGGATAGCAGTTCGAAATTCAGCAAACTCAGTACCATAGAGCGTATCTGTACTTATGCCACCATTTTGCTGCTCTGTATTTACGTTTGATACGAAAGTGAAAAATAAATTGTATTTATCTGTAGGCGATTGATACCATATCCCTGTTCCAAAGTTAGTCGTCCGCGCACGCTGAGTAGTATAGAACCCTTCATTAGAAAACCTCTGATAGTTTATACTTAACTGGATACCATCTTCAAAATTACGCGTGAAATCAGTCTTAACACTTAAGTTTTGCTGATTAGCTATACTCGAGAAGTAAAGGTCTGAAATGGCCCTGTTCGTTTTGAAATATCGAAATCCATCTATTGTAAAATTATATGCATCATATTCATGAAATCCACTTTGAAAGCCTGTGGCTTTGGAAGGAGCATATAATAAAGGGTGACTGGCAGAGGCTACAGTGCCTAGATTCGCCCTAGGCTGGGCAGGGTCTAGGGCAGGATCAGAGTAGGATAGGCTATGGTCCAAAGTAGTATCACCAAATTCTTTTATATCGGTGATATCCTGTAAAGTGAAATAATTGAAGATGGTACTATCTACCGTATTTGGATCTTTACCAATCTGTAGGCTATCAAATCCTCCTCCTTTATCTTTACGTTGACTAGTCAATTCATCATCAGATGATATGATCTCACGCTGTGCCATTACACTAGTGCATAATGTGCATAATATGGATATATATATAACTATACTAAAAGATCGATGTATGTGCAAGATAGAGTTGATCATTGATGAGTAATAGATGAAATCTGTAGTCCACTAATTATAGCTAGAGGATCACAACTGTAAAAGTACATATTTTGCTAACGATGCTCACCTACTAATGGTGTATTATAGAAGGGTTAAAATTATTGAAGTAGTTATAATTATGTATGTTTTAATAAAGAAATCATTCTTGGGGTCGTTTATCGAGTATTCATCCTCATTAGTAGAGAAAGGCATGTATTATGGGAGTTTTTCTTCTATCTTAAGTGTATAAATAGTACAAGTCTTGTAATATATAAGCTAGATTTGTTTTTTAAGCAATCAATAAAATAAGCAATCATGGAAAATTTAATAGTATTTGTTCCTTTCATATTTTTAGGATTAATACTCCTGCTGACAGGATTATTCACAGTTAAGCAAGAGACATATGCTATAGTCGAGCGTTTTGGTAAGTTTCATGCCATCAAAGGACCTGGATTACACTTCAAGATCCCTTTTTTCGATAGAATCGCTGGTAGAGTCAACATGAAGATTCAGCAGTTAGATGTAATGGTAGAAACTAAGACATTCGATGATGTATTCGTCAAAACGAAAGTATCGGTACAGTTTAAGATCCAAAGAGATACGATCTACGATGCATTCTATAAGCTACAGAGTCCTTATGATCAGATTACATCATATGTATTCGATGTAGTAAGAGCTGAGGTACCTAAGATGAAACTGGATGATGTATTTGTACGTAAAGATGATATCGCTGTAGCCATTAAAAGAGAACTTGCAGAGGCGATGAATAACTATGGATATGGAATCGTAAAAGCGCTCGTAACAGATATCGATCCTGATATAGCGGTGAAAAATGCCATGAACAGAATTAATGCTGCAGAGCGCGAAAAGACTGCCGCTGAGTATGATGGTGAAGCAGAAAGAATTCGTATCGTAGCAAAAGCAAAAGCAGAAGCAGAAAGTAAGAGACTACAAGGTCAAGGTATCGCTGATCAACGTCGTGAGATCGCTAAAGGTCTGGAAGACTCAGTAGATATGCTCAATAAAGTAGGGATCAACTCTCAAGAAGCATCTGCACTGATTGTCGTTACTCAACATTATGATACGCTCCAGAGTATGGGCGAAAATGTAAATAGTAATCTTATTCTTTTACCAAATAGTCCTACAGCTGGATCTGATATGTTGACAGAGATGGTAACATCATTTACAGCATCCCAGCAAATGGGTGAAGCGATGAAAGTCGGTCAGAAGAAAAAAGATATGCTTGAGCTAAAAGAGAGAAATTCTTAAATCAGTATAGCTCTATTAGGAGCAATGTAAAATTATCATAGCCGAATCTAAATTGGAAACAATTTGGGTTCGGCTTTTTCGTATTTTAGAGTATAGACTCATTTTATTTTGCGCTGCTATTAGTAATATTAAAAAGGTATATTTTCAAAATGGGCAATGGTTCTTAAGATATTTTTTTTCGAAGGGACGCAAAGTGATCTCGTTTTTCAATATCTGTCATTCAAAAATAAAGGTCACATCACTTCATCGAGTATTTCACTTCATTCGTAGAGAAAGCTAGTAATAACGGTAGTTTCACTCTATATTAGTAATATCAATTGAAAGCAAAAGATAATCGTTAGAGGTGGCTCAGTCGCCTTGGCGGAGATCGAAAAGATCAATTGAACGTTAGCTGTAATCGGAGACTCTGTAGCCGAAGATGGAGATCGAAATAGTAAAAGCATGATAGTCGAAATTGGAGACTCAGTAGTCAAGGTCGAAAATCAACATCAGAACGAAACCAATGCAAAGGTTTAACTTTAAATTTGCAAAACGATAAGCGACTGTGGCTGCTCTGTGGCCGCAGTTGAGGATCAAACAAAAATGGATTGTAACCAATCAACAAAAATAAATTAGCCGAACTTGGACGCTTTGCTGCCGAGTTTGGCTTTTTCATTTTATAAACTGTATTACCTTAGTCGCGCCTTATGCAATGGATCATATACCATATCGCCAAATTGATTTTAATATTTACACTGCCTTTCATTTTGCTAGTGAGAGGTTCAGTGTATATCCACGAAAACTACGATCCTGGAGCTAGGCTCTCCATTATTGGAGGTGTGATTATTACGGCCATTCTGTTATTTGTATACATAGTGGTGATGCACAGTAAAGTATCAGGAAAAGTAAGTGGCTCCAAATCTATTAGGAGTAAAGCAGTGATCTCACTTTTGTTAGTCGTTGGATTTGCAATCAATAGCATGTATTTTATCTCAGGAACTAACTTTAAAAATCCAGAGCTTAAATCAGAGATAAGATCTCTTAATCCAATATTAAGATTGGCGGTCGGAACATTAGTTATGGTGGATAAGAAAGCTGTAATTACCGATACGAATCGTGTGCCAGAAGATTACCGTAAAATGGGATTGAAGACCAATAGGTCATCTCTGCATTATGAGCAGAAAGATGGCTATGCCTATGCTATCGATCTCAGAGTAAAAGGCAAAGGTGCCGTTCGTAATCAGCTGACACAATGGTATTTTGATTGGATGGGATTCAATACATTGAGGCATGGCGGTACGGGTGATCATTTGCATGTAAGTCTGCCATGTCATTATCGTAAGGGAGGGATCTAATTTTTTTTATCACATCGTGTTAATCCATTATTCGAGTAACAGGTTATCTATATGTACGCTAGCGTTCTGTATCATTCCTAATGAAGGCTCTTTGTTACGATCTGTATTATTGCTATATTAGGACATTGATAATGAGAATCTCCTAAATATGGAAAACGCACCTCAGAAAGAATTTTTTGAAATAATAAAAAGACAGCTGCCTACGGGTTCGTCATTAGTGTCAAGTATAGCCAAGTCACTTAATATGAGCGAGTCTGGGGCGTATAAGAAGGTTACCAATATATCGAAGCTCAGTTTTGAAGAGGTGATTATTCTATGTAAGCAATACGGCGTATCATTTGATAGTTTTACGAGTGATGCCGATAAGTCTTTGTCTCCCTATTTTTTTTATTCAGATACTATTAGATATGAACCGAGATCTTACCATGAGTTCTTAGCTGGATTTCTAGAAAGTTCTCAGATGTTAGATCGGACAAGAGAAAACTACCAAGTCAGTACATTCGCTAATGAGGTGCCGATGATGCATTATCTGCAGTTCCCTTTTTTACTATACTTTAAGCTTTTTGCTTGGAACCGTACCAATTGGAAGATCAAGCAATATGGAAGGGATTATAACCAAGCGCATTACTTCGACGATGTGGAGCTGACACGTACGGTGCGTAAGTTGCAAGACCATTATGATAGTTATGATAGTATTGACATATGGAACAAGCAGATTTTCACTAATACATTACAGCAATTAAGCTATTATATAAAGGCAGGTGTGTTTCAAAGTGAGGAGGAAATTTATGCGATATTTAATGATATCAAGAAACTTCATAGACACCTCAAAGAGGTAGCTGAGAAAGGGAAGAAAATTTCATTTTCTAGTGGGCAAGAGAAAAGTGATATGAAGATATATCTTAATGAAGTAGTAATCAGTTCAGAGATTATCTATGTTACAAAAGATGATTATAAAATAGTCTACCATGCTTACGATACGCCTAACTATATTAGATCTGATGATCCAAGAGTCTGTGATCATATGGAAGGCTGGCTTGAGAAAGTGATTAATCAGTCTATTCTAATTAGCGGACAAGGTGAGCGAGAAAGAGATCAGACATTTAAATCCTTTGGCAAAGAGCTTGAGCAATATGGTGAAAAACTAGATGCTTACGTGAAGGCATATTATAATTAAAGCAGCATTGTTCGTCTGTAATTTTAGTGAGAGATTACTTTTTGGGTTTGATGTCTTTTACTTTTGAAAATAACAGGAACACCTTATTGTAACGTGCTTTTAAACCATAGATGAAATTCTTTAGTATAATTGGAGCACCACAACTTTGAAAAGCATGAAATATTCAATACTTACATTTTTTTTATTCAGTTTGTTGAATCAGACTTACACTCAAGATCCTTTTGGATTAGAAGAGCTTAAGTCGAAGTCTAATGACTTTACTGAATTTGTAATGAGCGAAGGACAGTCATTAAATGAGAAAATTCCTTCGAGTCTGGTTCCTAATCGAATAGATGATTTTGATTTACATGGACAAGATAGCTTGGCATTGGTAAGGATCCATGGTAAGTTCGTTACCTATTATAATTACTTGCTCAGGTATGAAGAGCAAAAGGGAATATCTACTAATAATCTGACATCTATATTTATAGATAGTGCTAATGATTCACCCAACGAGATGGCTTGTTTTAAGGATTGGTATGCTACCGAAGCGTTTACTATAGCCGTATCATTGGCTTGTTATCATTCAGATATAGACGCAGTCAAAGAGTCTTGTATCGCTAGAAGTATACATGCTACTATAGTTAATAATGCAAATGTAGCAGAGTGTTTTAAGGCGCTGGAAAAGAAGTAAGTCTTACCCGTGTACCCTAAATCTTTTCTTCTGTTGACCTCCAGCAGCTTCGCCACCAGTACTAGAAAAACTATATAAGAAACTTGCCATCAAATATCTACCCAATGTATTAATAGATTCATTCTGCACGTAGTTGGCATTACTGATACGATTGATACTTTGATTTTGATTGAGCAAATCGTATCCTGATATTCTAAATTCACCTTTATCACCTTCTAAGAAATATTTACTGATGCTAGCTGTCCAGATTGGAATCGTTTCTGATGGCGAGAAGTTTTGCTCAGAGTAATGTCTTACATCTAAATCCGAAGCAAACGACCAAGATTTGATTGCATCTAGTCTAGTCCCTATTTTGTAAGATTGATTAAGGTAACTTAGGTTTTGCTCATTGTTCTCTGAGTATGTATTTGTGTTTTGTGTAAGTCTTGCCGTACCACTGATTGAGAAGTTATCTTTATTTCTATTCTCTAATGTCATACCTACAGAAGTGTTATATCGGTTGACATCATTCTGATTACTATTAATAAACTGAATAGAGTTTTGATAAGTACTATTGGTGAATAATTTGATCTTAGCACCTAGAGATCGAATTGGCCTGGAGTAGCTAAGGTTAGCACGTACACTTAGGTCATCTGATACATTGATAGGTGATGTCGTCTGTACAAAATTTTCATCTATACTGGTCTGGTTGATGATATTGTTGCGAGAGTAATCTATGGTTACAAATGCGAATAGACTAGAAAAATTGAATTGGTCCCATTTGATATAATTCATTCTTAGGTTATGCTTGTATTCTACCTCTAGATCTGGATTACCTTGATAGATGTTAAGTGGATCAGTAAGGTCTAGGACAGGTTGTAATTGCTCTATGGTAGGTTGGTTGACACTCGTTCTATATGTCAAAGAGAAGTTGTGCCCACGGTCGATTTCATATCTATATCTTGCAGTAGGAAGGATAGCTATATTACCATTATCTATTACCGAATTGACATCAGATAGTTGTCCATCTAATTGTGATTGCTGTAGATATGTACCAAGAGATAGAGTGCTTTTTTCTCCTTCTTTCTGCCACGCAAGACCATATCTATTGTAAGAGTAATCTCTTGTGTATTTAGTAGATAGCATGGCATTGATTACTTCTATATCATCCTCTATATCAAATACGTTGGTAGACACATCGTTACTAGTGTTACTTCTACGATAGCTGTAATCTAGGTATTGTCCGACACCCAGTGGCTGCGTAAGAGTAGCATCTATTCTATAGGCATTTTCGTCATCTGATTCAAGTTGTCTTTGTAGTAGCAGTTGTCTTAAATCCATCGTTGGATCTGAAGGAGCAAAATCATTATCAGAGTTAAGGTTGCCTTCTCCATCGTTATTAGTTTTATTTAAAGTTCCTTCTAGGGTCATTACCCATGGCGCATTAGATCCGAGCCTTTTGCGATAGAGCAACGATCCTGAGGGTGTAATCTGATCCGCTTGACTATCGTAGCTAGTATTACCAGTATTTTCTAAAGAGCCAGCTTCATTGGTAATGTTACTCAGTTCGCTGCTAGTAAGAGAGCCATCATTTATTTTTAGTGAAGATTCTAATCTGATATCTTGAGTAGAATCGATTTCTTGCTCGACACGCAGATTTATCGTGTGACTTTTGTTATCACTGATTTGATCAAGTTGCTCATTAGAGAAAAAACTATTACTATCATCGATAAAAGTTTCTCTCATAGTAATACTGGATATTTCGCTAACTATGTCATTGACAAAATAACTCAAATTAATTTCTGTCTTTGGTGTAAGATCGTAATTGAAATTGATTCCAGCCGCGCCAGTATCCACATAGCCATCACTAAGACCTTGGTTAATACTAATACCACTATTTCCTTGGCGACCACCTCTTCTACCTAGGTTGCCCATACTACTCATGAAGCTAAAGTAGTCTCCAGTAGAAAATCCTTGTTCATTGATGTTGTTAAGATTACCAATAATAGATATCTGTGATTTTTTCGAAAATCGATTGATGTTTCCTCTAAATTTATATCTCGACTCGTCTGCTTCATTTTCGTATCCACCACCTACTTCTGCATTTCCAAAGAAGCCTTTTTTATATTCTTCCTTGAGTTGTAGATTCATAGTTTTAGTACGTTCGCCATCATCTACTCCTGAGAATTCAGCTCGGTCAGATTTTTTATCAAAAAACTCAACCTTGTCAATAGCTTTGGCTGGTAGATTCTTAGTAGCAATACTTGGATCGTTACCGAAGAAATTTTTACCATCAACTGTCACTTTTTTTACTTCCTCACCTTGTGCGACTATTGTACCATCATCTTCTATCTCTACTCCAGGCATTTGACGTAATAGGTCTTCTACGACATCGTTAGGTTGAGTTTTGAATGCATTAGCATTATATACAATAGTGTCTTTTTTGACTTGAATCGGAGTGGTTTCTCCTTTTACTACGATCTCCGTGATCTGATTAGATGCCGGCGTTAGCTGTATCGTTTCCATATCGATCTTGCTTTCCATTCCGGTAGTCGATATTTTTTGACTGTATTGCTCGTATCCTAAGAAACTTACTTGTACCAGATAGTCTCCTTCACTTATATCATTGACTATAAATCTACCATCGTTGGCAGAGAGGGCAAATCCTGCCATAGTGCTATCTATTTGCGATAGTACTACGATAGTTGCGCTTTGTAACTCTTCGCCTTTCTCATCAGTAATAGATCCTTGGATCGAGTAAGATTGGCCAATTGCCAAATAAGACATAAGTATCAAAGATAACGTCAATAGGTTTTTCATGAATGGGGTTCTTGATGGGTATAGGTATATAGATTCAATGGTAACAAGGTATGATAAAGTAAGTATGGATTATTCACCGCGTCTTTGGAAAAATCCTCTTCCTCCTTTGCCGCCATATTCTTTTTCCATTTCTTTCATTTTTTCTTCTCGGAGTTTGGTCCATTCTTCCTGACTTACTTTCTCTCCTTCCGAAGGTGCAGTCAGCGCAGATTCATCCACTTCCCCTAACTGTACTTCCGTTGCAGTTATTTCTCTTTCTCCTTCATTGATATTCATATGGAGTATTACGCCTGGAAGTCCTGTGTAGTCTCCTGGTCCAGCTTGTACTGGTATCATAGGAGTAAACCAAGCAATGATTTGTGTTGTACTATCCTGCCACGTAGCTTCTTGGCATAGGTAGGATCCTACTTGCTTACTCTTTCCAGTCATTTTCCACTTGTAGTTTTCTGGTTCTCCAGTGACTAGAAATTTCTTACCCATGAGGTCACGTGTAGCTATTACGCTATTAGTGCTAAGATCAACAAATCGCTTTCCGCTATTTCGGTTACCTCTTGGTCCTCTACGTCTTCCACCTTTACCGCCTAATTTAGCTCTATTGATTTGCGCGTTTTCATTCTTCACTCCTTCGTATAATACTTTAGTGCCAGCGAATGTAAGTTTATGATTCGATTCTCTAAACTCTGGAATTCTATCCTTCATACCTTCCATTTCGATGGGGAGATTCATGTGGATATTGACCTTCTCAGTGTAAAGTATTGTGCCGCTAGTATTCTGAGCAGTAGCTACTAAGCAGCTGCAGATCATGATCATACTGGCTACTAGAGTTGTGTATATTTTGTTGTGCTTCATCATCATATTTTTTATTAGATGCTAAAAGTAATCAATGGTTTAATATTGATATGACTTATTAATACCTTCTTAACAGTCTCTACATCTCCATTTTACAACTACGATAGATATTTGTGTCCATATTGATAAAGATCATATATGCTAATAGGAAGTACGGATTTATTCATATTGTCCTATTAAACAATGAGTTGTGCGAGAAGTTAATTGGTCAAATTTTATATGCGTTTTGGTGTAATCAAAAAATAAGTTTAAATAAAATAGGGACTGTCGCAGCGTAATTCGTTTAAATAATATCTAATAGGTACAAACAAACTAATAGTAATTCAACAATTGTCAAGTAAGAATTAGATGTAATAATTATAAGTCGACGATTACAATTTTATCCTTCGATGATGAGTTACAATTTACAGTTTGTTTGCGATTAAATTTTGATTCGGTCTGAAGTGGCGGATATCAAAGCAGATATAATTTGAATGAGTTGTATGTAGTTTTTCTGCAATTATTGGAATGAGGTACAATACGATTACGTATGGTTACCGTTCGAGAGAGAATATATTTTTAACAGAATTGGTGTCTAGTAGAATTGCACTTGGTAATCTGAATAAAAGATTGCTTGCGATAGCTATACCTAATTTGAAATAGTATTGAATAAAAGAACGCTGTTTTGTTTTTAGTTAAGGTCTCTATTCTTCCATTGTATAAGAGTTGATTAGTCAATTTGATATGGCTTAGATAAAATTACATACCCATTAAGAAGTACCAAATACCCAATGTTTTTTTACCAATTTAAAATGCAATTACTATGAAAAATCTATTGATCACACTCGCTATCCTTTTCCCATTTTTTGCTCAAGCGCAATTTCAATTTGGTCTTACTTCATCATACAATGTAGCTGTGTCTAGCACTACAGAGTATTTGGCACCACTTAATAATCAGTATGCCTACAAGATCAATTTTTTGGGGCACTCAAGTACTAATACTATAGGTCTGGCCGCACGTGCAACATTTGACAATATATATGCGGCAGCAGAAGTAACATACAGAGAGTCTAAGTATCAGATGCAAATACTAGATTTTAATGAAGGTACTATTATGCCTAGTGGAGGTAGACAATTTACAGAAACTACAAGTGCGTATCATATTCCGGTTAGTGCAGGTGTCAAATTTGGAGCCTTGACTGTAGCCTTAGGACCGTATTTTAATTATTCACTCGATAGTGACAGTCCTATAGCTGATAATACAGATATCCTAGATAGAGAAAGAAAACTCTCAACAGGATTCCATTTCGATTTGGGATACAATATTGGTAGTCATTTTTCATTATTTCTACGATACGAAAAATCGTTTGATGAAATAGGTAACTACCATTACTTCAATGGTAAGAAGACAAAATTACAGAGTAGTATGAATTACCTCTCTATCGGAGGTAGCATCTATCTCTAGCAGAATAAAAAGATACATATCTAAAGAGATATAAATGCCGATACCACTAATTAGGAGTTTGCTAAGAAATGCGAAGAAATGTATAGAATAGTTGAATTGGGTAATCGGTGAAAGATCAAGTTGTTGATTATTTCCCAAGCTTTCAAAATTGAATATATCTAAATTGGTTAAGTGTATATTCATGAAGGCGACTCCCTCGATTTTGATCCACAAGTGACTGTTGCAAATTAGGTCACAATAATACGGTTAGCCATTACGTAAATCTTACCCAGATTTATAGGTGAAATGTGGATTGAAATATTTACGAAGACAATATTGGGAACAATATGAAGGCTCTACTTAAAGAAGTAGGGCCTTTGTTGGTTATAGTCTGTAAGTCAGATACCTAATAAAGCTTCTCACTTGGCTTAGTATGACCAAATACTGACGCTTTAATAGGTATTCATTACGCTGAATAAATTAATTTTGCGCACCTATGGCAAAAAGAAAAGTATATGACGACAAGGTCAAACTAAATAAAAAGAATCTAACCGATGCAATGAAGGTGTTTAAATACATCAAACCCTATATGGGGTATTTCATCGGAGGAATGATCTTTTTAGTTCTGGGCTCTCTCATGTTTATGGTATTTCCTGGAGCTGCTGGCGAAATGGCTAATGTGGCCAATGGAACCCCTAAGCAAAATTTCAACTTTACAGTATCAGATTACGGTTGGATATTTTTAGTAGTGGTCGTAGGGCAAGGTGTCTTTTCCTATTTTAGAACTGTATTATTTGCGGTAGTCTCCGAGAGGGGAATGGCTGATCTGCGTAATGATCTATATGCCAAGATCATCACACAGCGAGTTTCATTCTTCGAGGAAAGAAGAGTAGGAGAACTAACTTCAAGGATTACTGCCGATGTAGAGCAATTGCAAAGCGCCTTTTCAGTAACTCTAGCAGAATTTGTAAGACAGATCATTACACTAGTAGTGGGTATAAGTATTCTCATATACCTTACTCCTACATTGAGTCTGGTGATGTTCTTGACCTTGCCAGTAGTTGTAATCATTGCAATGGTATTCGGCAGGTATATTCGTAAACTATCCAAGAAGAGACAGGATCAGTTGGCAGAGACGAATACGATTGTGGAAGAGACTTTTCAATCTTTCACTGTAGTTAAGTCGTTTGCCAACGAATGGTATGAATCTCTGAGGTATGCTAAGTCGGTAGAAGAGATCGTTAAGATATCTCTCAATTTTGCTAAAGTAAGAGGATTATTTTTCGTATTCATACTTACCGTGCTATTTGGAGCGATCTTCTTTATATTATGGAGAGGAGCGTTGATGGTACAGGATCCTAATATTGATATGGAAGTGGGAGATCTATTTTCATTTATATTATATACCACATTCATAGGTGGCGCGATTGCTAGCTTTGGTAGTCTGTTTACCTCATTAGCTAGTGCGGTAGGTGCTACAGAGCGAGTACAAGCTATATTAGATAGTGAAGGCGAAATCAATATCGATGATTATAAGAATGAGCCTGTATTAGATCTCAATGTAGATATTGAATATAAGGATGTACATTTTTCATATCCCACAAGAAAGGATATGGAAGTACTTAAAGGTATAAATCTCCACATCAAGGCAGGCGAAAAGGTAGCCCTTGTAGGACAATCAGGATCAGGGAAGAGTACTATTATTCAGTTACTCATGAAATTTTATGATTTGGATAGTGGAGAGATCCTTGTCGGAGGAAAGCCACTGGAAGACTATCCACTTACTGCCTATAGAAGAGGAGTAGGAGTGGTGCCACAGGAAGTGATACTATTTGGTGGTACGATTAAGGAGAACATACTATATGGTAATCCTAATGCTACAGATGAGCAAGTACTCGAAGCTACAAAGCAGTCTAATAGTCATGAGTTTATTGACAGATTCCCAGAAGGGCTAGATACGGTAGTAGGAGAAAGAGGGATTAAGTTGTCCGGTGGTCAACGTCAGAGGATTGCTATAGCAAGAGCAATACTTAAAGATCCTAAAGTGCTCTTGTTAGATGAAGCAACAAGTTCTCTAGATGCAGAATCAGAAAGAGTAGTGCAAGAAGCCTTAGATAGATTAATGGAAGGAAGAACATCTATCATCATAGCGCACAGATTATCTACTATACGCGATGTAGATCGTATCTACATACTAGAGCAGGGTAAGATCGTAGAGCAAGGAACTCATGATGAATTATATGCCAAAGAGGATGGCGCATATCAACAGTTAGCCAAGCTACAGTTCGATAGTTAATCAATGTGATTACATCTTGTGGGTGATGATATGCGCATAGACTTATGAGTATGTTTATGATCGTTTGAAGGAGCATATGATATGTGACGTATTCAGAATTATAAGTCCTTAGAATGATAAGTACTATCTCAATTTATAGCTTAAATACGCCTTTGGGTAGTAACATTTGCATCTAAGTGAGAGTTATATAATAGAACTTATTACTGATACTAGGGTTATGCAAGTGGAAATGTCCTTGAATAACGGAGTAGATAGTATCTAAGTATTACCTTTAAGGATCATAATTAATAAATTGAAATTGCACTACTATATGAAGCAAGTATTCCTCGTTATATCATTTGTATGTACTACTTATATGCTCAATGCTCAATTTGGCTATGGGCTTACAGTCTCTAATGATATATATAATTGGTATCAAAATCCGGAAAGTATCGGACCTAATGATGAGCCATTAGATATCCATGAAGGAAATGGCTCTTTATTACTCAACCTTGGAGTTGGGCCAAAAATATGGATTGGTGCACCTAAGTTTTCATTCTCACTTGAGACTCAGGCTAAAATAGGCCTTCTTGGTTTAGCGATTAAAGATTATAAAGGTCTAGGAAATCACTCTATTCCAGTAATTGGAAGATTAAATTTTGGTGGCTTATCAGGATTAGACAAAGAAGGAAAGTTTGGATGGTCTATCGGTGGTGGAATCCAATGGAACAAGACAGAACTATATAATACCCTCAACGATTATACTGAAAGAGGAGTAGATAGAAACTACTTTAAGACATATGTAGGTCAAGTAGGTTATGGATTTGGTCTTAGCGGATTTGCTATTCAAGGAATATTAAGGTTAGGATATAATCCTGATACAAAAGCTCGTTCTCTTAATTTCGGTCTTCAGTATGATTTTAATTTGCCAAAATTGAAAAAGATATCTAATCCTGAAAGCGAATTATAGTCTTCGCTTTTATAATGGTCTAATGACGAAAAATCGGACCACAGTATAATACTCTTCTATGAATACAGCTTCTTTACAGGCCTTCAATACTTTTGGGGTAGACGCGCAATGCAGTAATCTAATAAAGATCTATAGCGAGCAAGATATCTATGATACGCTACTTACTTACGGAGCACCATACAAGGTGATTGGTGGAGGCAGTAATATATTGCTAGCAGGTAATATAGATGCTACCGTCCTGATTAATGAAATCAAAGGAATACAGGTAGTAGATGAAGATGAGAAGCATGTATTAGTAACTGTAGGTGGTGGCGAAAATTGGCATAATCTAGTATTGTGGTCTATCAGTCATAATCTATCAGGATTACAAAATCTATCCCTTATTCCAGGTTCAGTAGGAGCAGCACCGATTCAAAACATTGGTGCCTACGGTGTAGAGCAGTCTCAATGCTTTCACAGTTTAAGAGCGATCTCACTGACTACAGGATTGACCAAAGTATATTATAAAGAGGATTGTAAGTTTGGCTATCGCGATAGCATTTTCAAAAAAGTAGACGCTGGCAAATACATTGTTACTCATGTAACCTATATGTTGAGTAAAGAGGTGGATATCAATGTGAGTTATGGTGCCATTCGAACTGAGTTAACAAATAGAAATATAGAAATGCCTACGCTCAAGCAGATCAGTGATGTGATATGCGATATCAGAGTATCCAAACTTCCAGATCCATTAGTGGTGGGTAATGCGGGTAGCTTTTTTAAAAATCCTGTGGTTGCAGAAGAAGTATACGAATCACTGCTGGAGAAGTACCCTGAAATAGTAGCCTTCCCATTTGGAGATCTGATGAAGCTTTCTGCTGGATGGCTCATAGATAGGGCCGGCTGGAAAGGACATAGTCAAAATGGTGCTGCCGTTTACAAGAATCATGCACTTGTGCTTGTTAATGACGGAACTACAAGTGGAGGTGACATCTGGCAACTTGCTATGGATATACAAGCTGATGTGAAGGCTAAATATGGTGTAGAGATTATGCCAGAAGTGAATGTGTGGGGGTAGTTATTGGATGCGACAAAAACATAAGTTGGAGTGTGCTAGTGTTTGAGTTTCAATCGGATTGGATTGCTAATGCGAAATTTTATACGTTGATCGTTTCAGATACTCTAAAGTTTAGGTGTGTGATTTTTTAAATTAATTGTTTATATTTGGTTAGCTTTTCTTAGTGGAATTCCCTTTTCTATTTGAATAGCTTTACTCTGAGACTAAGTAGAGTGCGGATCTAATACGATAGATCAGAGATTTTAAATATTCTTTATGTTTTGCGAAATGTCTTAATTGATAGAGTCTAACAGCTATATTTAGTGTGCTTTGATACGCTAAATATAAATATGATAAGTCACGCTAGATTATAAGAGTATTGGAGCACTTCAATATCTGAGGGAAGGAATTCTTTAGAATGTAATTTACGAGCTTTGGAGTGGTCTGTAATTATACGCTCGTATTATTTATAAGTAATAATGTAATGCAAAAAAAACATTTGCGAAATTAAATTTCGAAACAGGGATTGTTTGGGTATTGGCGATGATTATAATGAATATAGTTTCTATGGATTGTGTAGCTCAGGCTGATTCATTAGTACAAGAGAAAGTCGATTCATTATTTCATGAGTACTTAACAGAAAAATCACTTAATACTAATCATTTACGATTAAATTATTTTCCAATTAGATATCGGAATAATGTTGATTTGGTAATTTATGCGGATGAAGTGGGAAGGAATCAAAATTATAATATTGTGTTATCTAATAGAAATGGAGTTGTAAAGTCAGTTAATTTTAATTCAGATCAAGAGCACATAGTACTTAGAAATTTGGATGTTGACAGTGACTATCAAGTCTCAGTCAAAGGACAAGACCATAGCGGTAGTTTTGTTGATTTTGAGTCTAATCTTGGTGTAGTATCTACAGATACGCATATAGGTATGGTTAGCCTATCTGATGGGCTATACAAGTCTATTGCAGATTGGAGTGCTAATACTAATCAAAAAGTAAAATTATCGGACTATTTGCTGGGTATCCAAGATGGATCTAATAATCTAGAAATAGTATATTTTCTACAAAATCATTATAAAATACCTTATGTAAATAGACCAACCGCTCCAGTCAACTCTATCGTACGACATTTTCCTGTCTGGCCTCCTGATGGTAATGATGATACATCAGACCCACATGATGAAGATGGAGCAGAAACGCGTGATGATTGCAATTGTAGTTTTGTGCAGAATACAGCGCGAGATATTAATCCTGGTGATGAACAAATGGACGGTTCTATCATTTCTAAAAGTATAGTAAATGAGAAGACAGATCCAGAAGAAACATGGTATTCACTGGAAGGTAAAGGAGCTGCTAAGAGAATGAAACTGACCATGAAAGGTAAGCATGGAAGTGGTAAATTTGAAGCCTCTACAATTGGTGTGGGTACTGATGCTACTGATGGATCTCCCTTTATGACTCGTATTTCTTATAATTTTGTTTGTAGTGAATACGGAACTGATTTGCCAGAAGATTGTGAATGTCCTAAAGATATATGGATTGAATATGATTATACTACGTCTATCAAAACATCAGTAGAAAAAGGAGGTGGTTTATGGATATGGTCTAAGGGTGGTGAAGCTGTGGCTGAGGATCATGTAATATTGATGATTCGAAACGGAGAAGATATATCCATAGAAGATGCGGGTAGTGCAAGATTAGCTACGCATTGTGAATCTAATTGGAATACTGAATGGTGGACCAGTGCAGCCTCATTGCTAGCAGCAACAGCAGGCGTAGCCATAGACACTAATGCAAATGCTGCAAGCTGGGCAGGACTAGCAGATGATTTAGTGGATGTGCTAAGTACCTCATTTTTCATTGGAGAGGGAGACTGTACGGACAAGAATCGACATGGTGTGCTTATGTCTGGCCGAAAGAAGATTACTATGACCACTAATAGTCCAGTGGATATCATCATGTCTAGTTTTGGATATGAATTTGTAAGAGGGTATGGTAAGTGGACGACTAAAGCCTCTATGGTAAGCGATTACTCTCTGTCTACTGTTCTATTAGGACAAGATGATGTAGAAAGTGGATGTTGTTCACATAAGGTAGCGGATTTTTATACGGGATCATTTGATGATGTCTTTGTTATATTACCGTGGCCTTTTGGTACTATAAAAGTTGCCGACGGTAGTGTCAATGATGCAGATGCGCTTGCTGATAAAGTTTCTACTCTTTTTGAGTTAAATGCTCCTTTTTCTTCATTGGAGCGTGATTTTAAAGGCGATTATATTTTAGGTGAATGGGGGCATTTCGTTGAAGAAGAATCAGATTGTTTTACACCTATTGATGCCTTAGTAGGAGAGCAACCAATTGAAATAAGATCTACATATAGTAATAATAAATTCTACCCTAATCCAGCAAGTGATTTAATTTTTATCAATGAGGATTGCCTGCAAGTAGATATTTTTGATATGTCAGGGAGAATTGTTAAAAGTATAATGAATGTTAAGTCAAGTGAAACAATCAATATTGCTGATTTGGATGTAGCCCAATACATACTATCTATTATCACAGAATCTAGTACTGATCGTTATACATTTATAAAAATCAAGTAATTATGAAATTAAAAAACATAATATTTTTAGCCTTAGTAACTTTATTGCTAAGCGCCTGCAAAAAAGAAGTAGATGAAATTTGTGTGGAGACTTGCGGGTGGCAGCAAGATTGCGTCAATGGTGAATGTGAGTGTCCAGAAGGCTACTATAAAATTGAGAATTCTTGCGAAGAAATTAGGGAGAATTATTTCTTCGGAAAATTGGATTGTACTTGTTTTGATGATTTCATAATTGATTTGTCTTTTATTCCTATTGGTTCGATACAATACATATGGGCTGGTGGATCGCCAATGACCGAATTAAGTAGTTCAAATGAAAATGTATTTAAAGCCACTTTCTTTTTCTCTTTTGGAGAGGGATGTAATTTTAATGGAGTTCTAGCGGAGTTTGTAGATTTTACCGTAGAGAGGCTAAACGACGATGAAGTCAATGTCCATGCCAGATGGTGGACTATAGCTGATGGTACTTTAGCAGAGTGCGAGAGTGTGTTTGTACATTAGACGAGCAGTATATTGAATATAATTTTTGACATCTAGAGATCATCTCTAGATGTCATTTTTTACATAAGTTAATTTAGTACTTATAGGGTACTTCTACCGACGAAGCCATGTTGAGTCATGCTAGCCATGATCGTCATACACTGATCCAAGTCATCCTGACAAATATCTACTTTATCACAATCCCATAGATGTAATGCATAATCTGCACAAGGGTTATCTAACCAGAAATAATCGCTACTATCATAAGTAAACCATTGTAGATAATCTCGACATTCGCCTTCGATTACGCCACTGTAGCGCTCCATATCTAATATCTCAATTAAATTATCTATACAAATGTCACTGTCTGTGTCAGGTGAATTACAAGAAAATGCCATGATAGAAAGTAGTAGGAATAGCAAAGTTTTCATAATTGAGCAAATTTGAGTTGAGGATGGATCATTTATCTATTAAGACCATATAATATTGATAAGAGTTGGTCCAAAGGAGAAATGATTATCTTAAAATTGCAATAATGCTAGTTAGCACTGTATATTGATAATAAATTCTCATAGGTTTGCGTCTTATTGAGGTTGACTCTGCACAGAGACATTATTTTAGTCAATTATATTTAATACAAGCATGAAGATTACATACATATTAGCAGTTATATCTTTTACATTATTAATGTCTAGCTGTGGAGCTGGGAAGTACGCTACTAAGGCGAAAGAAGGCGAAGTAGAGATGTCTATTAGTAAAGGCGTATGCTTTGGCAAATGTCCAGTGTACAGTCTCAAGGTGATGAAAGGCGGAATGGCTGAGCTGGCCGCTCGTAATCATGTGCAGGGTAAGAAAGGGCTTTATCGTAAAAAACTAGATAAGGCGACTTATAACGATCTCCTTAAAGCCTTCAATGAATCTAAATATACTCAGTTCTCTCCAAAATATGAATCTAATATTCCTGATTTACCAATGGTGATTATAGGATATGTAGCACAAGATACATTGGCACTCGTTCGCGGTAAAGAAGAGAGACCTTCTGCACTGATGCAGCTACAATATAAAATGGAGAAATTAGCGCAATCTGAAGGTTGGGATCTTATCGAAGAATACACAAGACCAGATGTAGAGCAAGAGGAAGAGAAGCCAACTTATATTCTTTCAGAGATCATCATCTTGCCTAGTCCAGGAACGATGTTGCCAAGATGGTTCAAGACCTATGAAGAATATGGAGTAAGAGTACTAAAGCGTATTACTCCCAATCAAAATTACTGGCTGATTACATACGATGAAGGCAAAGTAAAGCCTGAGAAGATATTAACAATGCTAAAGGCAGATTCTGCTATTTTGGAAGCAGAATTTAATAAAGAGACTTCAGTAAGAGAAGAACGTTAGAAAGAGGGCAAATACGAAAAACTATGAGATCACTCTGGTGGAAAATATTAGGAGTAATTATCTTTCTCTATGTAATCATAGTAGGTATGAGCACTCCGATGAAGCCTGGATTTACTGGCGACGTAGTTCCTTTTTTACATAAAGCAGGAACCAAAGCGACGTTTTCAGTTACCGGATACAATACTCATTTTACTCAGCCAGACACAAAGGCATGGCTCAAGTTAGACTCTAGTTCATTGGTAGAGATTCATGATATTAATGCCAAGTCAGATGTAGAAGCTATCTTCAGTGTGCAGCTTCCTACACATTTGCCTACTCAAGATAGTACGTTGGATGCCACCTTATTAGTGTCCAATAGTAAAGATGGGACTGCTATACTGCCTGGAGCGTTATTCATTACGCAAGAGACGATTGATCCTAATGTCACAAGTTTCAATAATATCTCAAAAATAGATTTTCCTCGGTACGAAGGATTTGCATTTCCTTTTCGGTCGACCTTACATGAAACGGTGAGAAATACATTTTTTCATGTAGCCATTTGGTTTGCCATGTATACGGTACTGATAGTAGGACTTATTTATAGCATTAGATACCTTATGAGACCTAAGATGCGCTATGATATTATTGCTAGTTCATTCACTGAGGTAGGAGTGCTATTGGGCTTCTTGGGTATTATGACAGGTAGTGTCTGGGCTAGATTTACATGGGGTGCATTTTGGACGCCAGATGTAAAGCTTAATACTGCGGCATCTTTTATACTTATATACTCGGCTTATCTAGTGTTACGTGCGTCGATGCCAGATCAAGATAGAAGAGCGAAAGTATCTGCGGCGTATAATATTTTCGCTTTTGCGACTATGGTTCCTTTGATTATAATTATCCCAAGATTGACAGATAGTCTTCATCCTGGTAATGGAGGTAATCCTGCGCTCGGAGGTGAGGATTTAGATAATACGTTACGTATGGTTTTTTATCCTGCGATCATTGCTATCACTTTATTGTCGGTGTGGATATCCTCATTGGTAAGCCGATTGAGATTGCTGAAAGATGACTATATGAGTCGTAGATAGTGTATAAAATACGTTTACTAAAGTGAAGACAGTTATGCAATTAATATTATAAAATACTTTGGTAGTCAGAAAAAAGAGACGATTTTAGCAGAATCAATTATAATAATGAAAAACAAACAATTTCTACTTAGTATCTTTTTGGTGATACTTTCTATTAATCTTTTATCGGCCGAGTCAGGCTCGATAGATTTTCTACGTAGTACTGGTAAAATATATAGTGTAGTTGCCGTGATCGCGGTAATCTTTCTCGGTATATCTTGGTATCTATTTAGACTTGATAACAAAATAACGAAACTGGAAAAAGAAATTTACAATGAAGAAAAAAGATAATCTCAGTTTTTACGAAAACGTTCAGCGTAACTTCGATAAGGCTGCTGCACATCTCACATACCCAAAAGGTATTTTAGAGCAGATTAAGGAGTGTAACGCGGTATATCAAATGCGTTTTCCTGTAAAGGTCGGTAACAAAATAGAAGTTATCGAAGCATACCGTGTACAGCACAGTCATCACAGATTACCAACTAAGGGTGGTATCAGATTTAGCCACCATGTAAATCAAGATGAGGTAATGGCGTTAGCAGCACTTATGACTTATAAGTGTGCTATCGTAGATGTACCATTTGGAGGTGCTAAAGGTGGTGTGAAGATCAGCCCAAGAGAATACTCTGTAGAGGCTCTAGAAAAGATCACTCGTAGATATACAGTAGAGCTTATTAGAAAGAACTTCATAGGACCAAGTAACGATGTGCCTGCACCAGATTATGGAACAGGAGAGCGTGAAATGGCTTGGATTCTAGATACTTACTCTACATTCAAAAACGGAAGTGAGATTGATGCTGCAGGTTGTGTTACGGGTAAGCCGGTACACCAAAATGGTATTCAAGGTCGTACGGAAGCAACAGGTCGTGGTGTATTCTACGGACTTAAGGAGATGTGTGACGATAAAGATATGATGAAGGAGTTAGGTCTAGATATGGGTATCGCAGGTAAGACTATGGTAATCCAAGGTATGGGTAACGTAGGATCTTTTGCAGGTCTAATATCTCAGAAAGAAGGTGACGTAAAAGTAATTGGCGTATCCGAAATAGAAGGTACAATACATGACCCTAATGGATTAGACATGGAAAAGCTGATCAAGTACAGAAAGAAAAATGGTACTATAATCGGTTTTGGGAAATCTAAAGCGCTCAAAGTAAGAGAAGATTGGGTAAGTCTAGAATGTGATATACTAGTGCCTGCCGCATTAGAATCACAGATTCATAAAGGTAATGCAGCTAAGGTGAAAGCTAAGATAGTGGCAGAAGCTGCTAACGGTCCTGTTACTTCTGAAGCTGAGGACATCCTTAATAAAAAAGGTGTCTGTATTCTTCCTGATATGTATCTTAATGCAGGTGGTGTTACGGTATCTTACTTCGAATGGTTAAAGAATTTATCTCACATGAGATTTGGCCGTATGGAGAAGAGATTTAATCAAAATACTTATAACAAACTACTTAACTCAGTGGAAGATCTTACAGGTAAGTCTGTAAGTGCTAGAGATAGAGCGATGCTTATCAAAGGAGCTGACGAAGTAGATTTGGTTAGATCAGGATTAGAGGAGACTATGATTAACTCTTATCAGCAGTTCATTCAGATCTATAAGAGAAGAAAGAATATCACTGATTTAAGAACAGCGGCATTTGTATGTGCGCTTAATAAAGTAGCAAACGATTATACTACATTAGGAGTATTCCCATAGTAGGTATTTGTTTTACGAAATATATTGAAGAGGTTCTTTCCCACAGGAGAGGACCTCTTTTTTTATTAATGTTATTTATGGGGTATGTATTAGTATGGCTCTATAGAAAAACAACACCTCATTAATTCGCTCTTAGTTGGGTAAAAAAAAGAGCTATAACTTTCGTTATAACTCTTCTGATATTATTTAGGATTTTATTTCGTGATACATTGAATGGATTGCTATCTATATCTCATAAGTATGAGTGTACTTTTTAAGTAGTACTGTAAGTGAAACCCAATCCAATCGGTATTAAGTAATAGATGCAGTGTGAACTTCATTAAGTATTCTAGTTGCTGAATCTAAAATGGCAGTATCTGATAAATTGACATACCCACCGTTTGGGCCTGGCCTGACATGTTTATCTACTATTTCACCTTGATCATATTTCTTAGCACCAAAGTAGTTTCTTACGGTTTGCTCAGTTATGTTGAGCTCATTGGCAATTTTAGAGACGCTTCCTGTTGGAAGTTGATGCTTGATACGTCTCAATTCTGAAAATGTAATATTCATACACGGTTAGATTTTAGTGAGAAAATATTGTAGAACGTTCTGCAATATTCAATTATCAAGTTGCTGAAAAGTAGAAAATGAATGTATTTCCAACGCTGAATATTGCAGTACCTAAATTATGCAAAAAATAGCGAAGATTGCTATTCGAGGTAAATTAAATTGTGAATTTTAACATTTGGACTTTCCACAATATCTTTTAAGACTTTCAATTCGAAGTAATAATCTGTTTTACAGATTCATATCTGGTTTTGAAATGATAACTTTTTTAAAACCAAAAGGGATTATAATTGATTCAATGCTTGTTCAAAGTCTGCTATCAAGTCCTCTACGTCTTCGATACCTACAGAGACCCTTATCATACCATCAGTGATACCATTCGCTTCTCTTACGGCCTTATCTACATTTAGGTGAGAGCTAGTAGTTGGATGAAGTACAAGAGTATCTACATCGCCTAGGGTAGGAGCATGAGTACAGCATTGTAATCTGTCAATAGTAGCTAAAGCTTCTGCTTGTCCACCTACCACAGTAAAGCTAAGCATGCCACCCATTTGCGACATTTGCTTTTTGGCTATTTCGTGA
Organism: uncultured Saprospiraceae bacterium; assembly: GCA_937995755.1. Classification (GTDB taxonomy): domain Bacteria; phylum Bacteroidota; class Bacteroidia; order Chitinophagales; family Saprospiraceae; genus UBA1994. Next base: position 39,202 of record CALKJD010000022.1, read on the forward strand.
TCTGGATGATCTGGCAGTCCATTATAATTGACATGAGCTACTTTATCGTGTTGAGATAGATACTCTGCGATGGCTTGCGCATTACTACTGTGCTTATCCATACGTATCGCCAATGTCTTTAGACCATTAGAGAGTAACCATGCATCAAATGGATTACATGTACTACCATTAAGTTTGAGTGTCTCCCATATCTTTCGACTAGCATCGTAGTCGGCTGCGATGATCGCACCAGCGATTGAGTTACCGTGACCGTTGAGGTATTTGGTAGTAGAGTGGATGACATAGTCAGTACCCATACTCAGCGGACGTTGCAGATATGGTGTGCAAAATGTATTGTCTATCGCAGTAGGTACGCCATACTTTGAGGCTATGATATTGATCGCTTCGATATCTATGCAAGCCATAGTCGGATTAGCTGGGGTTTCAAAGTATACCATCCGAATGTTGCTATTGTCCTTAAGTATTCGCTCTACACCGTTGAGGTCTTGTAGATTAGTAAATATGGTACTAATTCCCATTCTTGATAATAGCTTATTTAGAAGCTCAGTGCTGCCGCCATACAGATTGCCTTGCGTCAGTACGGCATCTCCAGATTGTAGCGTAGCCATTATCAGAGTCGTGATCGCCGACATGCCAGAGCTAGTTAAGAATCCATAGGCGTCGCCTTTAAGATCATATCCTTCCATTTGAGCAATCTTATGAGCTACGGCATCAATGGTCGGATTGCCGTATCGGCCATATACGTGTCCTTTCTTCTTACCAGTAAAAATATCCACGGCTTCTTGCGAATCCTCCATTACGAATGATGAACTTAAGTAAAGTGGAAGTTGATGAGGCTTAGTTGATTCATTTCTTACTCCCTCTTTTACACAGTAACTATTGAGCTTGAGTGGCTTATCCATTTAATGGCTTATTTTGATGATTAGCTATTGATTATTTGCAAAGGGAAAGATAGTAATCTAGAAACTTTTATACTGAATAACTGGACGCAAAGTAAATTTAGAGACAACAAGTCATAGAGCGATATAACCGCTATAATATTCCATTGTTTAGCGTCGTATTATGATTTGACATCTCAGAGTTAGCGAAAATATTATGTAGGTAATGATTATATTGATAAATTGCAAATGTAAAAAGCGTTGATAACCTGATGATTGGGTTCTATTTCTGTCAGAATTGCACTCCCTTATAGGAAGGCTATTCTTGATATGGATTTAGGGTCTTAAACTAAAGGAAAAACATTATATTTGCGCAGTTTTTGAAAGAGATATAATAATAAAGAATAATATGGAAGGAAAGGGAATGATTAAGTGGCTCCTGATACTAGTAGCAATTGTTTGTGCAATACAGCTATTTTATTTTATACCAACAGGTAACGTAGAAAGCTCTGCAGAAGAGGCTGGATTAGTTGCTGGAGATCTTAATTCAACAGACTACAAGATAGCTAAATCAAGATACCTAGATTCTATGTCTAGTGAGACGGTTCTTTCTATCCCATTTTTAAAGGACTACACTTATAGTGAGCTCAAGAGACAGCAGCTTGCATTAGGACTAGACCTTAAAGGTGGTATGAGTACAGTACTAGAAGTTGATCTTAGTGAATTTTTGAGATCATTAGCTGGTAACAGTAAGAATGAGCCAGCTTTTGTGAAAGCACTTGCAGATGCAAAGGTCGCTCAGAAAAATTCTCAATCTGACTACATCACATTATTTGCTGATGCTTACAGAAATCAGACAGACGCTAATAAGCCAACACTTACTAAGTTGTTCCGTAGAGCAGCAGTACTTGGAGAATTTAACTCTGAGACTACAGATGGCGAAATCATCAAAGCGCTTAGAGAAAAAGCGAATGAGACAGTAAGTCTTACATTCAATAGACTCAAAGAGAGAGTAGATAGACTCGGAGTAGCTCAACCTAACTTATCATTAGATGCAGGTAGAGATCTTATCTTAGTTGAATTGCCAGGGATAGATAACCCAGAAAGAGCAAAAGAATATTTACAAGCTAGTGCTGCATTAGAATTTTGGGATGTATACCAAACTAATGATCAAGGTATCATAGCTGCATTCCAACAAGCTGACAAGAGATTAGACGATGGATCTAACTCTACACCAGAGGAAATTGAAATGGTAGAATCTTATACTCCAATTTATGACAATGATGGAAACGAGATAGGAACAGATACTATAAGAACTCCTAAAGCTGGAAGTGATTTATTAAATCAAGGTCCTCTATTATCTAAGCTATCTCTTAACAACGGTTCGTACTCACCTACAGTAATGGGTATCGCAGATCGTAATGCTAAGGACGATATCATGAAGATGCTTAGAAAACCTGAAATCAGAGCCTTGTTTCCAAAGGACTCTAGATTTGCATGGTCTTATAAACCATTTGTAAATGCGGATAATGAGACAACTAAGCAATATGAGTTGTCATTACTAAAGACGGTTCCTGGAAGCGATAAGGCACCACTAGAAGGTGATGTAGTGATAAAGGCTACATCTGACACTGATCCATCAACTGGAGAAATCGGAGTAGCTCTTTCTATGAATCCTAAAGGAGCTAAGAAGTGGGGCGAAATGACTACTAAAGCAGCTCAGCAAGGTAACAGATGTATTGCTATCGTATTAGATAGTATGGTAGTATCTGCACCAAGAGTAAATCAGCCAATTACAGGAGGTAACTCTTCTATCACAGGAAGTTATACTATCGATGAAGCAGTACAGTTTGCTAACGTACTTGAAGTAGGTAAATTGCCGGCTAAGCTAGAAATCCTTCAGGCTAACACTGTAGGACCTTCATTAGGGGCTAAGAATATTAGTAGATCTATCTATTCTTTATTAGTTGGATTTGGTCTTCTTTTATTATTCATGGTATTATACTACGGAGGTGGTGGATTAATCGCTATTGCAGCATTACTTATCAACTTGTTTTTCATCTTCGGATCATTATCATCATTTGGTACAGTATTGACACTTGCAGGTATTGCAGGGGTTGTACTTACTATTGGTATGGCTGTAGATGCCTCGGTAATCATATATGAAAGGATCAAGGAAGAACTTAGAGCTGGTAAGTCTAACTTAGCAGCAATCCAAGATGGATTCTCTAACTCTTATTCTGCGATTATTGATGCCAATGTAACTACTATTTTAGTAGCAGGTGTATTAGCATACTTCGGTTTAGGACCGATCAAAGGTTTTGCAATCGTATTGATTATCGGTGTGATCTGTTCATTATTTACTGCAGTACTAGTAGGTAAGATGATTATTGACTGGTACACTAAAGATAAAGGTAACGAACTATCATTCTGGACAGGATTCAGTAAGGACAGATTCGCTAACTTAGATATAGACTGGATGGGTAAGCGTAAGATCGCTTATGTAATCTCAGGAGTTCTTATTGTAGCTGGTTTAGCATCTATCTTCACAAGAGGATTTGACTTAGGTGTAGATTTCAAAGGAGGATATGCTTACAATATTCAATTTGCAGAAGGAACAAATGTAAATCCTGAGGCTGTAAAGCAAGGACTTGCAGAAGTACTTGGTAATACTCCAGAAGTAAAAGCAATAGATTCAGATAATACACTTAGAGTATTGACATCATACTTAATAGAAGAGAATGGTGAAGATACAGATACGAAAGTAATGGATAAGATCAGAGAAGGTCTGAATAACGTTACTGGAGGAAGTACAACCTTAGCTGAGTTTATGAATGCTGATGCACCTGATAATATCACTCACATTACACAGAGTAATAAGGTTCAACCTACCATTGCAGATGATATTAAGAAGAGTTCAAGATATGCAGGTATCATAGCATTGATCCTTATATTCTTATACATATTCTTACGATTTAATAAGTGGCAGTATTCACTTGGTGCGGTAGCTGCATTGGCTCACGATGCTTTAGTGGTACTGGGTATATTCTCATTGGCTAATGGATTTTTACCTTTCTCATTATCAGTTGATCAAAACTTTGTAGCTGCGATTCTAACGGTAATCGGTTACTCAATCAATGATACAGTAGTAGTATTTGATAGAATTAGAGAGTATATGGGTATCTATACTAACAAGCCTAAGAACGAAGTAATCAATATGGCAGTAAATTCAACTTTCTCAAGAACGTTGATTACGTCATTCACTACATTATTAGTAGTAATGATCTTATTCTTATTCGGTGGTAGTGCAATCAAAGGTTTTGCATTTGCATTAATCGTTGGTATCGTAGTAGGTACATATTCATCAGTATTCGTTGCGACACCAATCGTAAGTGACCTTGCTGATAACTTAAGAACAAACAGAAGAACTGGTTCAGGATCTTCTTCGTCATCTTCATCAAAGAAAGGAGGAAGTAGTTTCGGTAGATCTGCTGCAGCAGCATCTGACAGTACAGCTAGTTAAAATATAATCAATCCCAATGATTAGAGCCTTCTCACAGCAATGTGAGAAGGCTTTTTTTTATATCGCGTATTTTTATTTCGGTATAAAAAATCGCGTGGACAGCGTATTAGGAAAGTGATTTCGGAGATAATACGTGTAGCCTTATTTGCTTTTTCCTCTTTTAAAATTTGGATCCCAAATTAACATTCCTAATAGCGCAGCCATAAATATTTACAGTAATGATGACGAATACTGTGATGGTTCAGATTAAGCCTTGCGTAGATAGAATAAGGGTCTACTTCTTATGAAATGAGGTTTTGTTGATAGTTGTATATTTACAAGTATATAATACCGTTTACTTAGATTAACGGTATTGTGCCAAAATTTACAATTGAAATATTTCAGCAGGATTGGTATAAATCATATAAAATGCAAAAAATAGGAATCATTACTATTTTATTATTCGGACTTATGAGTTGTAATTCGTCAGAAGTAAAAGAAGCTCCAGTAGCTGCTAAGACCCTTGCAGAGTCTTATGATTGGACGTCAGTTGCAACGGAGGATATGGATGTAAAAATTCAGAAGTACACACCTTTTAAATTGGAAGCGGACCTCTCGTCACTAAGTGTTAATCAGAAGAAGATGATCTCCACTTTGATAGAGGCAGCTGATATTATGAATGAGTTGTTTTGGTTTGAAGCGTATGGGTCGAAGGCAGAATTAATGTCGGCATTGCCAGATGATAAATCTAAAGTATTTGCCAATATAAATTATGGTCCTTGGGATCGATTAGATGGCAATACGCCTTTTGTGAAAGGGGTAGGGGCGAAAGCTGAAGGTTCTAATTTTTACCCTAAGGATATGTCTAAGGAAGAGTTTGAGCGTTCATCTTTATCAGATAAAACGAGCTTATATACATTCATCAGAAGAGATGAGAAGGGCGAATTAATTTCTATTCCTTATCATAAGCAGTTTAAAGATCAAGTATCTAGAGTTTCTAAACTACTAGTGGAAGCAGCAGATCTTGCAGAAGATGCAGGCTTGAAAAAATATTTGACATTGAGATCACAAGCCATGTTAAATGATGATTACCAGCCAAGTGATTTTGCATGGTTGGATATGAAGTCAAATCCTATTGATGTAGTTATAGGACCTATAGAAACTTACGAAGATCAACTATTTGGCTATAAAGCTGCTCATGAAGGATATGTACTTATCAAAGATATGGCGTGGAGTAAGAGATTAGAAAAGTATGCCGCATTTTTACCAGACCTACAGAAAGGGTTGCCTGTACCTGAGGCCTATAAGCGTGAGGAGCCAGGTAGAGATACAGAACTCAATGCATATGATGTAGTCTATTATGCCGGTGATTGTAATGCAGGAAGTAAGACGATTGCCATCAACTTACCCAATGACGAAGAAGTACAACTAAAAAAGGGTACTAGAAGGCTTCAGCTGAAAAATGCAATGAAAGCAAAATTTGAAAAGATATTACTCCCAATATCGAAAGAGTTAATAGATCCAGATCAAAGAAAGCATATCACCTTTGATGCCTTCTTTTCTAATACTATGTTTCATGAGGTTGCCCATGGGCTAGGTATTAAGAATACAATTGATGGAAAGGGTACGGTACGAAAAGCATTGAAAGAACATTCGTCTGCACTAGAGGAGGGGAAAGCGGATATGCTCGGTCTATATATGATAAATCAACTACATAAGAGAGGTGAAATAGATGGAGACTTAAACGATTACATAGTTACCTTCATGGCAGGAATATTTAGATCGGTAAGGTTTGGAGCATCATCTGCTCATGGAAAAGCCAATATGATTCGATTCAACTTTTTTGATGAAATGAATGCTTTTACTAGAGATGAAGAAGCAGGAACTTACAAAGTCAATTTTGATAATTTTCAAAAGGCTATGGATGCGCTCTCAGAGAAAATATTAACCCTACAAGGAGATGGAGATTATGAAGGAGTTGCTCAATTAGTTAGTGATCAAGGTGTAATCAAAGCTCAACTCGCAGGAGACTTGGAGCGATTGACAAAAGCTGGTATTCCTGTAGATGTAATATTCGAACAAGGAGTGAAAGTACTAGGGCTTTAAAGTGCTAACTGTTCGTACTAGTAAGTTGAATAATGTATTTACATTAGTTCTGCGACATATGATATACGCCTTTAAGGAGGTATAACATATGTCGCAGTTTATTTTAAAGCGTTTAATAAATCAACAATCAAAATGAATGCGGAGTGTTGATCAAATTAGTCAATAGCTATGGTCGTTAAGGCCCAATTGTTTAATAGACCTGAGCCTTGCTCTGCTTTGACAAAAAGATAAAATTGTGTGCCTGATTGATTAAACATTCCGATCTCACCTTGAGATTGATACACTGTACCGCTGCCCATGCCATCAGGAACTAAGAATGGAGGTATTGTTTTTTCAGACTCGAGATTTAGAAATTCATCTTCAAAGATGCTAACTATATTGGAAGGGAAACCATTCCATGTATTACCGCCGTAAAATACGGTTGCGATACGACCTGAAGCAGAAGAATGGTCGAGTGTCGAAATACTGTACTCCCCATCTAATTTGCCATTATATGTCATATCCGTTTCTTGATTTTCTGAAGATAAGAATACATTACGACTGCCTGCAAATAACCTTATGCCATCTTCAGCTATCCAGATATCTCCACCAAAAGAAAAGTCTCCATGATAAGGAGAATCGTAAAGATATGAAGCTACACCGTTTCGAATATCATACTTCTCGAAATCAGAAGGACTAAGACCATTGTCAGCACCATATATGTAATCTCCAGAAGGGTGAAGTTTCATAGTAGTATTAGCTCTTATAGAGTTGCCGGTACTCTCTGATTCTACTCCTGATTCTAGATTGATACATCTCAATCTTTCCCATTGATCCGTTCTAGGCATAACATATACCCATCCAGATCCTGCATCTATAATATCTGAAGCTTCAGTAGTGACATTGTAATATCGTACGAGTTGCTGAGTATTTAGATCTATGTAACTGAAGCCTCCATCGTGTCCTACGGATGCATGTTGTCCATCAGGTGAAATAGAAATGCAAGTAGGCCTTTTTACAAGATCCATAGAAGTGATTTCTTGTGTAGATGTATTTATTATTTCTAGTTTATTAGGTTGTTCGTAGACGGCAATAATATTGTCCGTAAGATTATCTATGCTGGCATCTACCACAGTACCTTGTAGGAGTAATTTTTCTTCTTTAAAATTATCAACGGTGACAGGGATAGCTATTTCTAATTGGCTATCTGATTCAAAATTGAGCTCATATTCAAAGATGTTAGTTTCTAGACCAGATCGGTCAATATCTACTGTGATTTCAATCGATTCGCCTGCTGATAGAAAACCAGAATTTGGACTCACATTTAGCTCAGCCGCCATATAACTTAAAGTCCATGAATAATCTACTTCTCCATCGTTAAGTATAGTAAACGATTTAGAATTTTCAAGCAAAGCAAATGTCAGCGAAGGAGGATCGAAGCTTACAGAGTTAGTAAGATTTATTTCTCCTGGGCAGCTCATTTGCGTCCATACTGATTGGCCTAGGTTTGATACGGTCATTCTCCAGCAAGTCCCATTTGGAGACTTCATTATGACACCTTTATTTATTTGGTCGATATATACATCACCTTCGGATACGTGTAATCTGGACTGAGGGCTTTCATTATTAATGCCCACCTTACCATCGTAGTGAATACCTAGATTGTTCTCTTGCCATGTTTGATTTCCAGAGTTGGCAGCATATAGTGCATAGGGTACGCTTAGAAGCTCGCTGGTGCCCACGATAGTATATATCTGGCCACCATCCTCATCTAGTCCTGTTCTAAGGTAATATGGGCCTTGTGACCAGTCTATCGTGGCAATATCACCATTGAGTACATTGCCTTCGCCGATCTGAACGCTGAAGAGGCCTGTGCCTTGCGTAGTTACTTGATGAGACTCAATGTATATTATGTTTCCTAGAGGGTCTCCTTGGATAAGTGCAAATTCAAGTCCAATCTCTTTGTTGGGAAGTGGATTTCCATCCATATCTCTTGCTACACCTTGGAAGTTAAAACTATTAGGAGATTGTGCTATGAGTAGAAAACTGAAACTCAGAAGTAAGAAGCTAAGTGAGAATTTCATCTATTATGATTTTTGTGATTGACTAATTATTTTACTTTTATTACTTTGAACTGCTGTACACTATTGATATCAGGATGAGATATAGAAAGGTAATATATCTGAGCAGGTAGATGGTCTAGATTTATAGAATCTGATTTTTTGACGGATTGAGTAAGTACTACTTTCCCTTCAGCATTTCTAAGGACAGCGCTCATCTCATATTGTAGATTATCAGCAATGTCGATATGGATATTGCTGATAGTCGGATTGGGATATACATTTATACTGATCTTCTGCTTTACTTCTGACAGGCTAGTGATGATAAAGTAATCGGATTGCTGAATACCATTAGATATCTGACCATTACTATTATCCATGTTGAGTGAAGTCCATGCACCCATAGAGTAATCAATGATTATGTTTTCGCCTACAAGAGAAGTTCCACTAGTTGAAATAAGTCCTTCAGTTTCCATTTGAGAAAATAAGGATGCAGTAGGTGCTGAGAGTATAATGGCAATTAATGTTTTCTGTAGTTTATTCATGGAGCGAGTTTCTAATGAGTGGATTCAATCACAAGTTAGCAAACGTTAACTAATTATGCGTCGGTTTCATAGATGCGGATGATTCGTCATTCCTAATCCATCGGTTGCATTAATCTTTGAAGTATATCCACAGAACGAATGTGATTGACGATGTAATTTGTATTCCACTAAGTTATGCATTTCTAATTATTTATTTTTTAGAAAAGTTGGCGATCTTTTTTCTTTCTATTATGGGGTTTCACCTACGAGTTCGATGCGATCTATCGTACCTACAAATGGAACATTGTCAGAGTCAAATGCATAAGTGATTGGTCCAATATAGATTGTATTTCCAAAGACCGGCGGTGTCCCTGGTAGCAGTCCAGTTCCATTATAAGGAATCCAATTATCCGCTGTATTGGCTACATCTGAATTAGGTACTTGGTAGTACCAACGAATAGTATGATCACTAAGCCCCACTAAGCGTAGATCAGCACGGCCATCTGGTACAACATTGGCTCCAGCATCATTTACTGAGGAAGATCCATTCACTGTATTTTTGCCTTCTATTGTATTTTCTGTATTGCCTCTATGCCCAACTACAAAGTGTGACGAATTGATGCTGTTGAAATCTGGATGTACATGTGCCTGAATGCCAGAAAATACATATGAGCTAATATTAATGGGAGGTGCTATTTGACTATCTTCGATAGTACCAATACCAATGTTGCGCACGATATATTCAAATGGAAAGCTTACTTCTTTTGCATCGAGTCTACCTTGAGATCCATTGAAATGAAGAGTCACATTATTTGCGTTGGTAAGTACTTCAGCTCTGTAGCGTCCATTAGTTCTTGTAACGCCAGGGACAGCAGAAGCATTATTTGTGGTGTAATTTAATAATGGGCCATTACCCTCAAAGTCGTCAGTGACATTTACATCGACAACGTAAGTGAATGTTCTCCATTGTGTACCATCATAGCCTTGAAAATCCTGACCATTCCATCTAATAGTTCCTGCTACCGGTGCAGCACCATTACTATCGGAGATCACAATGGCACCATCAATTATCACTTTCTTGGATTGCCCATAAGAGTATGAACTAATCATTAGACAAAGTGCAATAAAAGTCAACTTATTCATATAGTTGTTTTTGCTAAGGTAGCAATTATTACTGTTTGTCTAATTCTGGTTTACTTCTGATTGTGTTAATCTTCTGTTTTTTATGGGAAAGGGTAGATGTATACCTTTTTTTTCTTTGCTCAATATTAAAATGCTACTTGGTGCAAAGTTTTTTATGGTTTGAATAGTAAAAGAGATTGATCGATTAGGTATGACGCTTTTATAAGAGAGGTTACAATATTTTTTTTAGTACTATACTTTAACTCAGTTAACTAATTTAGTATTTCCGTTGTAGCATTTTTCTGTTTTCTTCTAGTGATGAATATTTTAAATTGTAATAGTATTACCATGGCCACGAAAGTTACTAGAAGTATAAGTAGAAGCATGTTGATTTCCGGTGTAATCGATGATAGGTCTCCTCCGTAGAAGGCAATTTTTCTAAAGCCACTTAAAAATTGTGTAAGAGGTATAAATTGTGCAACATTGCCTATGGCATCAGGCATGGCCAAGGTGGGCCATGTAAAACCACTTAACACAAATGCAGGAGTAGAAATGACCATTAATAATTCCGTTGCTTTTAGTTGACTTGGAATGGCTATAGAAAAAAGCATGCCTATACACATTGACCCTAGAGTTAATAATGCGGTCAACACGAACATAGGGTAGTTATAAATGGATGCATCAATTTTGAAGTAGGGAATAAACAGACTGACGATATACCACATTATCGGAATCAGTAGGAAAAATGGAGTGGATTTCAGTAATATATGATAGATAGACCAATTGCTTTCTTTTACCAAATGCCCAAAGTATCCATCTTCAAAATCTCTAGCAAATACTAATGCCATAGCTAGAAATATAATCTGCTGCATGATACCAGCTAATAATCCAGGAAGCATAAAAGTGACATAGTTACCCGTAGAGTTGTATAGCTTATTAAAGTTAATCTTAAAACTTTCGTATGCTCCTTTAGCCTGAGTAGCATGCATACCTTGTTTTTTTAGTCCTTCTATTTCTATCCCAGCATTTAAGGTCATTAATACAGATTGTATGTGTTTGCTAGCTGTATTGGCATTCAATATATTGGCCATATTAAGATCTACTCGAACTTCAGGATGTCTTTTTTGTAGAATGTCTGCTTCAAAATCTGTAGGAAATGTAACGACTGCCGCATATTGTTCGACTGGCATTTCTTCTTTGATGTTTCCTGGAGAAAATCTAATACTCTTCACTAACAAGCCTTCATTATCTTGAAAAGCATCAATGATTTTATCTGTAATAGGGCTATGATCTTGATCTATAATAGCTATTGGTAAGTCTACCACTTTGGCTTGTTGGTATACATAACCGAATAACCCGCCATATAGAATAGGTGCGCCAAAAAAGATAGCCAGTAATACGTTATTAGAGAATATCCGTTTAAACTCAGTCTTAAGTAATTTTAAAAATGTTTTCATTCCTATGTTATTTAATTAGGATAGTTGCATTCAAGTAAAATTGTTGATCAGTACTCCTGGAAGTAGGAACAACCTTAAGCTCGTATATGGATTCCGATAGTTCGTATAATGGAGCGGTGCTAGTAATATCTGCATACTGAGCAAGCTGCTTTATTGCAACAATCTTGGCATCGAACTCTTCTTTGGTATAAGGGTTTATAAGTCGTAATGCCTGATCTTTTTTAAAGTCATAGACTTTTGATTCTGGAACTGTAAATCGGAAGTACACAGTGTTTTTTTTATATCCATTGAACAGAGTATAACCAGGAGTAAGCAACTCACCTTCTTTTAGGCTGATAGTTTCCACTGACATGTCCGCTGGAGCGATGATGTATTTTTCATTGGATGCTGAAATAACTTCTTCCTTAGCTCCTATAGCACGATCCAATTGTCCTTTGGCTTGATCTAGCTGCTCTGTTCTAGCTCCATGGGTGGCTTCGTTACGCTTTGCCTCTATCGCTTCTACTTGGGCTTTAGCCATATTTAATTTCATTTTCACTTCGTCAAACTGTTGCTGACTTATTAGCGAATCTTGATACATCGCATTCATCCGATTGTAAGATTGCTTGGCAAATTCCAATTGTGCTTTACCTGATTTTAATTGACCATCAATTTGATTAATTTGATCTAGAGTAGCCCCATTATTAGCCATTTCTAACTGTCCTTTTGCAGATCTTATTGCGCCATCTACTTGGGACATTTTAGCATTGACTTCTGGTATATCAATATAGGCAAGAGTATCTCCTCTTTTTACGTCTTCTCCTTCTTCTATATATATCTTACTTATTCTACCTGCTAGTTTGCTGCTGATAGAGATGGTTTCATATTTAACCTTACCTCTATATGCGGTTATCGTTTCAGCATTCTCGCAAGCATTCATAGTGATGATTGCGACAGTGCACATTAATATTTTTTTGAATGTCTTCATTGTTTATCTGTATTAATTATATATTGAAGTAAGGGTGCCCTTAGCATGTAGAATTTCTGTAATGGCTCTACGTTGTTCGAAGTAAGTCTTCTGTAATTTGAAATTGGCTTTTTCCAAATCCGTTAGAGCCTCGAGTACTTCATTGATGGACGCTAGATTGTTTTTATACTGTTTATCGATCATGTTATACATGGCAGCAGCTAGATCGATCTCTTTTTCTACTATTTTGCTATTCTGAATTGAAGATTCATAGTTTAGTTGTGCTTTGATGGCACTTAAGGCGATCACCTCTTCTGCTTCTTTTATTTGTTCTCGATATTTTAGACCTTCTATTGCTGATTTTTCGCTTTTTAGTTTAGATTCAAACCCATCAAATATGTTCCACTTAATACCTGCCCCAACGTACCATTGAGGATCTAATAAGGACAGATCGTCTTTAATGAATTCGTAATGCCCTTTTATAGCCACCTTCGGTATGAAATTGCTTTTCTCCATTTTGGATTTGTAGAGTGTTGCTTTTTCTGCTTCTTCTAATGCTTTTACTTCATTTCTTTTTTCAATCTTCGAAAAGTCTTGAATTAGAAGCGTTTCTAGATTCGGATTGAGTACTGATAAATTACTTCTACTTTCACCTGTGAGTTGATGTAGTACTTCTATCAATAAGGTTGTGTTTTGATCAAACTCTAATTCTTTTGATGCTAATTGTTGTTGCGCTAGTTCTATTTTTTTACGTTCAATTGGCGTGGCTAGACCATTTTCAATTGCTTTCCTTACGTAAAAGTCTTGTTCGTTTAAGTACTTTTTAGAAGTAGTCAACACACTTTGGGAAGCACGTACCAACGCTAGTTTGTCATAGGTTTCTATGATTTGCAAGGCGATTTTATCCTTTTCGGCAACACCTAAATAATTCAACGAAGCTTCTTTGTGTTGGCTAGCTTTGATGGCATGAGATACTTCAAAACCGCTAAAAAGTACCCAGTCCAAGTCTATTGAAGATTTTATGATGTTCTTGTCCTGCAGATTAGGCACTTCCGATAGTGGAATATTATCTGGGAAAGTAGCATTGAAGGGAATACCAACCGCCTCTTTGATAAGTAGTTCTTGCGTACCGATTAAGAGATTTTGAGTATTGTTATCGAATGTAATGTCATCATTTAATCGAGTGAAACTTGCGTTAAAAGTAACATTAGGTAAGAATACAGACTTGGCTAGCTTCTGATCCACCTGCGCCTGTTCAGCACCAAGGCTATGTATGTTTACATTATGGCTTTTATTAAGACCTTTAGTTATAAGTTCCTTTAATGATGGATCTAGTTGCTGGGCTATTGAATTAAAGGGGTGCATCCAGACCAGCGTAAAGAGTAGGGTAACTTTTAGTAATGGATTAATTTGCATTGCAGATGTTTTTAAGTTGCAATACAAAGTTAAATTCTAAATAGCTGCTTTCATTTGACCTATGTCAAAAAGTGATGTTCATGACAAAGTCAAGCTTGATGCCTAATTCGGCTGAGAGTCTCCTGTGTCATGCCAAGGTATGAGGCAATATGTCCTAATGGTACACGATATGATATGTCTGGAAATTCGGAGTTCATATAGTCGTATCGTTCTCTAGCTGTCTGGAACTGGATCGCATTTAACTTACTGGCTACCTTTGCTAACATATCAATAGAGAGTAATCTCACAAAGGTTTCCATTTTATGGTATTTAGCTAATAGAGTTTCAATCTTTCCATATGATATACTGTATAGCACAGAATCGTCTAAAGCTTCTAAGTAGTAATAGCTAGGGCTTTGCTTGAAGAAACTATCTGCACTAGACATAAATACTCCTTCACCAAAAAACCATTGCGTTACTTCTTTACCATCTTTTTTGAGGTAATAGCTTCTACCCATTCCTTCTTCAATAAAATATATATTCTTGCAGACCTGGCCTTCTTTGATCAAGAGATGATTTTTTGCTACTTCTATTTTAGTGAAGTTTTCGAGGATGTCATTTAACTCTTCTTGAGAAAAAGAAACATACGATATCAGAAAGTCTTCTAAAGTCATAAAATTTTAATTTGTAAATAGATTGCTTTGGATCGGCTATATCTATAGTGCTATTAAGGTTTTAAAAATTTCGCAACAACAATTTTTTCATTCAACTTAGGGCTATTATAGATGTCAAGAGTTCCATTTATAGTCTGTACGTTTTCAAATCCAGTACTAGAAAAGAGCATTTTGAGAGATGGTTAAGGTGAATCCATGATCTTAATGAAATAATGCTGCGATCGAAAATGATAACATGTAACCTTCCCCATCTTAGGACAGGTTTTAAGTTAAAAATATTCATTTGAATAACTTGTAGTTCTTCAAATACTCTAGGGCTAATTTTACCTAGAGATTTATGAGGGTGATTATCATTATAATCATCTTTCCATTTCCCACATATTATATTAACCTGAGATAATGAACCAAAAATATATGCGTCTAGTACATCTTCTCTAAAGTGTCTGTTGAATCGTTCTACATATGCATTTT
This sequence comes from uncultured Saprospiraceae bacterium, assembly GCA_937995755.1. Lineage (GTDB taxonomy): Bacteria > Bacteroidota > Bacteroidia > Chitinophagales > Saprospiraceae > UBA1994. The sequence continues at coordinate 54,316 of CALKJD010000022.1, forward strand.
GAGTTGGAGTGCCTGGCTTTATGTGTTCTAATAGTATGCCTTTATTTACCACTTTTTTGAGATTACATCTTTGAGAGCCATGTTATCAATTGCCGCATCCGCATACATTTGCTTCAACTTCCTGTTTTCTTCTTCCAATTCCTTTAATCTCTTCAATTGACTCGAATCCATACCGTTGTACTTTTTGCGCCAATTATAGAATGTTG